>JAFZQP010000069.1 GCA_017620345.1 Lachnospiraceae bacterium | reverse complement strand
CATTGTATATACATATGATGTATTAAACTTTGATACATCAAGCGAAGTAAGAGCATTACATTCATTAAACATACAGCTCATATCGGAAACTCTCGATGTATCAAATCCGGAAACATCGAGAGATGTTACTGACGTACATAACCGGAACATGCTGCTCATATCCGTGACTTTCGATGTATCAAATCCGCTTACATCGATCTCCTTGACTTTTCTATAATTCTTAAACAGATTTGATGCATCTGTCATACCTGTGGATCTGAATACTATTTTTTCAATACTGTCTTTGTTCTTTGCGATCCAATCGCGACCATCACCATTATTGAAGGTTCCCCAGCCGTATTCGTAGTCGCCATATCCATCTACGGTAAGCGTTTTACTTGAATGATCAAATGAATAATCATATTTATATCCGGAGCCTGAAACCGTAAACGTGTATATATTGTCATTTCCATCATTATCAGGTTCAGAATCCGACAATTCTATGATTTCTTCAGGTTCGGCAAATACAGTGATTGTCGGCTGTACAACTGCAAGGCTCGTGCAAAGTATACCTATCAACAAGTTCGCTTTTTTCATGAGGATCTCCTTATACTATGGATATTGTTATAGCCAAACGGTGCAACCGTTTTCACTTCGAGATTGTATCACTATACAGGTGCTAAGGCAATTAAGCCAAGGTATTTCAGGTGCTGTATTATATCGCGTGATCGTGATAAAATGGAAAAGCAGACGTTACGGGAGGTTTGTATGAAAAGGATAGCAGTATTTTTTCCGGGAATAGGATATACGGTGGATAAGCCGCTTCTGTATTATTCGAAGAAGCTTATGCGCGAGCGCGGATATGAGATCGTTGACATAGGGTATAAGGATATAAGCAAGGACTGCCTTCGGGATAAGAGTCTGATGGCTGATACGTTTGCTGAGGTTTTTGCGCAGACGGAGGAGCAGCTTCGCGATGTGGATTTTGCATCATATGAGGATGTTGTTTTCATATCAAAGAGCGTCGGTACGGTTGCGGCTGCAAAGTATGCGGCCGATCACGTTGTGAGGGCGCGGCATGTGTTCTATACACCTCTCGAGCAGACTTTTGACTATGCGGGCGAGGGAACGGAGATAGTATTTTTCGGAGATCATGACCCGTGGATAGTGTTTGAAAGGATAAAGGAACTGTGCAAATCCCATGATTTTCGTTACACGGTGATCCCGGACGGAAATCATTCGCTTGAGACCGGGAGAACGTTTGAAGATACGGACAACATCCGGAAAGTGATACGCGAGGTCGGAGAGTACCTGAAATAAACCACTAACCCCGTCCCCATGGTCCAAGGCGGTGAAGCTGTCCGGTATTTTGAAGCCCCGCGAAATCCTGTTGGCGCAGCGCTTCGTAGAGGACGATCGCAACGCTGTTTGAGAGGTTAAGGGACCTGATATCGGCAAGCATCGGAATCCTGATGCAGTACGGCTCGTTTTCTACAAGTATTTCTTCGGGAATCCCCGCACTTTCTTTTCCGAACATTATATAGTCATCGGGTCCGAAGGAAACTTCGGTGTATGTGCGCGTTGCCTTCGTGGTCGCGTACCATATGCGGGAATCCCTGATCGAATCAAGAAAAGCAGCATAGTTTTTGTGTATCGTCACATCAAGCTTGGGCCAGTAATCAAGGCCGGCCCTCTTAACGCTTTTTTCATCCACTTTAAATCCCAGAGGCTTGATAAGATGAAGCGACGTACCTGTTGCTACGCATGTACGCCCAATATTTCCTGTGTTTGCCGGGATCTCCGGTTCGTGTAATACAATGTTCATGTGCTGTATTATAACTCATAATCAATACAAAATGTAAACAGATCGGTAGCTTTATGACTTTTAACATAGAATATATCTACAACGTGACAAAGTTCTTGCGGTTTTGTCACAAATAAGCTAATATATCAGACATGAGAAGATATCATTGGGTCAGGTTATATGCACTGCTGCTGATGATCCTTCTGTTTGCAACGACCGGAATTGTAGCTGCAAGAGGTTTTCTTGTCATATATAAGGTATCTGCCAGGCAACGGCGGACGGTCAGGAGCGTTCAGTCCATAGAACGTGCTTCGTCGCTGATCATGCATGGGATAACGGATATCGCAAAGACTGCAGGACAGCAGCAGTATGATCAGCTGCTTGAACTGGCGACCGTGGAGGATGACAGCAGACTGTCGGAGGATGATCTTGAGTATTATTTCAGGATCGGATATGTCAATAAGATAAAGGATGCGTTTGCCCAGGACGGCTCGGGGATATGCGAAAAGCTGGATTCTTTTCTTGAGGATGATGCTTCCGTGTCCGTAAGGTACAGTCCGCATACCGTGCTTGAAGAAGAGCATGATGACAGCGGCGAGACGATAGGGCTTCGCGTTAAGAATGTCACGATCGCTTATGATGATCCGCATTCGGGCGGGCGGACGGATACGATCAGTTACAGCATACAGTTCCCGGAGGCTGTTTTTCACCCCGGTAATGACGATCTGTTCAGGTACTGTCTGGTGGCGGGAAAGGGCCTGTATATCACTGGACGGACGTCATCCGTGATCGGCGATCTGTATGCGGGTGTACATTCTCCGGAAGAAGTCCGCGAGGCGGAGATCGTCTATGGCGAGACGGGAACATACGGCGGCATCAACGTACTGACAACGCAGCTGGGAATTAGGTCCGACAGGATCATATGCAGGGGCGACATAAACATAAACGGTTCGTTCGTGGTGTTTGAACCAAACGGTGAAAAGCTTGATTGTTATACCCAGCGTATAAATGAGATGCAGGGATTTTCCAAGTCGGCGCAGTACTCAATGACAGGTGATCTTCACCCGATACAGGCGATGGAGGAGAGCGATCTGATGGGATTCTACGATGAGATAAGGGCCGTTGACACCGCTCTGTCTGCACTCTCGGATGTGCCTATATATTACGATTCGGACAATGATGTCGGGTATGCCGGAAAATACCGCAAGCTTGTGTCTGATAAGGATATTGAGATCAGGAATGATTTTACCGGAATAGCGGCGACTCCGGCAAATGTGATCATAAATAAGGATGTAAACTTCGAAGGGATCCTCCTGTGCGGGAACAGGATCTACATGATGGGAAACAACAACATAGTTGCGAATCCCGTTGTTGCAAGGTCGGTAATCGCATCGGAGATCAGCGGGGATTACGGTTTTCGGATAATGGATTATATCGGCGGCATGAAGAAGCCGGGGCTGACCGATCCCGAGTATTATGTGATACCGAGGAAAACGTATTAGGCGTGGTTCTCAATAAAATGTAAAAGAAAGCAGGTAAATTATGAGTGAAAAGATCAACATCAGGCTGTTTGACGGGTTTGAGATATTAAAGGGCGACAAGCCGATACTTGAGAACCTGAGCAATACGAGAAAGACAAAACTGTTCGTGGCGTATCTTCTTGTCAACCGTGACAGGGCGATCACGCATCAGGAACTGTTTGAACTGCTGTGGTCGGGCGAGGATTACGCAAATCCCGCAACGGCGCTCAGGACGCTGTTGTACCGCTTCCGTGTGATGATAGAAAAAGAAGGCGCGGAGGCTCTTAAGGGTGCGATAATATCACATCGCGGAACGTACCAGTGGAACAAAAATCTTGATGTTTCGATCGACGCACTTGATTTTAAAGCACTGGCGGATGCCGGCGTCAATCCGACGATCTCGGCATCGAGGAGAAAAGAGTATCTGGAGCAGGCAATAGATATGTATCGCGGCTCGCTCCTTCCCGATTTTTCATCCGAACCGTGGCTGATCGCCAAGTCGGCAGCTTACAGGGATACATACATCGAAGCGGTCATGGCTTACGTGAACCTTCTTAAGGAAGAGGACCAGACGGCAAAGATCGTCCAGGTCTGCGAAACGGCGCTTTCACTTGCCGGAACGTCGGAACTGCTGCAGCTTGAGGCGCAGATCGCAAAGCTTCGCATAGCAAATCCCGAGGCGACGAACAAGGACAGCGTTATCGCATACTACAATGAGGTACGGGAGCTCTCGGTCAAGCTTCAGGATGAGGCTGACAGGATGCAGGCTGATCTGCAGGAAGAGATGATAGAGACGCAGGCGTTTCTGTGCGACTACAGGACTTTCAAGGAACTGTACAATCTGCAGCGCCGCATGCAGTCGAGGTCAAAAGCAACGATCTTCCTCGGACTTGTATATGTCGGTTGTAACGGTGAGAATGACGATCCGCTCTACGAAGAGAAGATCATGAACGATATAGTCGGATGCTGTCAGAGAATGCTGCGTGTGGGCGATGCGATATGCAGAAAGAGCGATTCCGAGATCGCGATACTGTTCCCGGCGGAGAGCTATGAGGATGCCGTGGGAGTCCTTGAGAGGTTAAAATCAGCCGGCAGGGAGCGCACGGACGAGGACGTAGTTATTGTATATCGGGTTCGTCCGATGAAGAGTGGGAAGGACTGACTTTCGCAAAAAGCAGTTTTAATAAGACAGGCGTTGTTATGCTGGATACGAGTATCAGCAGGATAACGGCACTGAAATACACAGGGCTGATCAGACCGACTGAGAGGCCCTTTTGTGATACTATGAGGGCAACTTCGCCGCGCGTCATCATTCCGACGCCGCATATGAGAGATTCGTGAAAACTGAACCTGCAGATCTTCGCCATGAGCGAACATCCGATGATCTTCGTTATGAGTGCGACTACAACGAATCCGATCGAGAACCACAGGATCGATGTCGAAAATTCCGCCAGATCTGTCTTGAGCCCGATCGACGCAAAGAAGATCGGACCGAAGAGCATGTAGGAATTGATGTCCATCTTGCGCGCAATGTAATCGCTGTCGCTTATGGAGCACAGAATGATACCGGCAACGTATGCACCCGTGATGTCTGCGATGCCGAACACGTCCTCCGCGATGTATGCCATCGCGAAGCAAAGTGCCAATCCTGCGATCGGGATACGTCTTGTGTGCGGGTATTTGCTGTCGATCTTTTGGAACAGTTTGTATGTTACGAAGCCGACTCCTATCGAGAAAATAAAGAACATGAGAGTCCTGAAGCAGACGGTCCCGATCCTGACGTCGGAGTCTTTGAAACTGATCACGAACGTAAGGACGATGATGCCGATGACGTCGTCGATGATCGCAGCGGCCAGGACGGTCGTACCGACTTTGGTCTTCAGGAATCCGAGCTCCTTGAGAGTTTCGACCGTGATGGATACGCTTGTGGCGGTCATTATGGTTCCTACGAACACCGCCTCGATGAAGTCGGGAGAGCCGATCGAACTGACTCCGTAGAAAATCATATAGTAGATGGTTCCGCCGGCCAACGGGACAAACACACCTGCGCAGGCTATTGCTGTTGCGATCGGGCCTGTTTTGGCAAGCTCCTTGATGTCGGTTCCGAGCCCTGCGGAAAACATCAGAAGTATTACACCGATCTCAGCCATCTGACCAATGAACGCCGTATTATCAACCCATCCGAGAAGAGACGGTCCGATGATGAGTCCGGCGATGATCTCACCGACTACCTGCGGAACCTTGATCTTCCTGGCACCTATTCCGAATAGTTTTGCGAAGATTATTATGATCGCAAGTGATCTGAAAATATCGTATGTTTGCATGCGCCATACTATATACCGAATCGGAAAAAGTGTCAAATGCCTTGTTGAAGAAGGAACGATTATATGATACAATACGGTGACACAAAATATTTGTGATCAAATCTGATTTGAGGAAGTTTAGTATGATCTCATATGACAACCTGAATGATTTACAGTTAGACGTAATGCGGGAGATCGGAAATATAGGCGCAGGTAATGCCTGTACGGCTCTTTCTGTTCTTCTCGGTACTGCTATAGATATGTCGGTTCCCAGTGTTGCGCTCCTTGGATTTGAATCAACGGCGGAGCATCTCGGCGGTGAAGACAAGATGGTCATCGGACTCAAGATACAGATAACCGGAGATCTTGAGGGGATGATGGTACATGTGGTAGAGAAGCGGTTTGCGGAGCGTATCATCAATACGTTTTATGCGAAGGAGATAGATAATATCGCCAATCTTGATGAGATGGATTCATCGGTTCTTAACGAGATGGCCAATATCACAAGCGGAGCATATGCCAATTCGATAGCAACGCTGACCAGCCTGTTTGTTAATATAGGAACTCCGGCTCAGGTTCCGGGCAAGGTCTCCGATATCATGAGACTGCCCCTTACGGAATTCGTTAAGCCCGGCGAGCGTGTTCTTGTTGTCGATGAAGTGTTCACGATCGATGATGAGCACATCAGCAGCAACATGATCCTTGCACTTGAGAGCGATTCTCTCGAGAAACTGTTTGACAGGCTCGGAGTGCAGGTTTAACGGCTGCTCATTTCTTCTTTTTCTTTTTGGATTCCATTCGTGAAAGAACCATATCGTATCCGTCGTTCCCGTAATTGAGTGAACGATTGACCCGGCTTATGGTGGCAGTGGAGGCACCTGTGTGCTCTGCTATTTCGAGGTAGGTTTTCTTTTCGCGAAGCATGCTTGCGACTTCAAAACGCTGAGACAGCGACAGGAGCTCGTTGATCGTGCATATATCCTCAAAGAAGATGTAGCATTCCTCCTTGTCCTTCAGTTCCATTATCGCATCAAACAGGTAGTCGACCGCATCGGTTCTGATCTTTGGATTCATTACAGTGTTCCTTTCGTAGTGTAATCTTTTAACACGTTTAAATTTTAACACGTTAAAGTGGTAAGTGCAAGAGGTGAAGTATAAATGAGTGTTCTTGAAATATTG
This sequence comes from Lachnospiraceae bacterium, assembly GCA_017620345.1. The sequence goes on along the minus strand of JAFZQP010000069.1, from coordinate 19,110 downwards.
AACGATAAGCAGAAGGAAGCAGCGATCCAGTTGGAGGGTCCCGTTCTCATACTTGCGGGCGCAGGATCCGGTAAGACAAGGGTGCTTACGAACCGTACGGCATACATGATCGATGAGGCGGGGATCGAGCCGTGGAACATCCTTGCGATTACATTTACGAACAAGGCGGCGCAGGAGATGCGTGAGCGTATCGACAGGCTCGTGGGTCACGGAAGCGAGAGCATCTGGGTTGCGACTTTTCATTCAACGTGTGTTCGTATTCTTCGAAGGCACATCGATCTTCTCGGATATGATACCAACTTTACGATATATGATACGGATGATTCCAAATCGGTCATGAAGGAGGTCTTAAAGCGCCTTCAGATCGATACAAAACAGTACCCTGAAAAGAGGTTTCTTAACAGGATATCGAACTGCAAGAATGAGTTGTCTTCCGCAGAAGACGAAAAAAGAGAAGCGCTCGGTGACTACGCGGATGAGCTGTTTGCCAAGGTGTACGGAGAATATCAGGACAGTCTGAAGAAAAACAACGCGCTTGATTTTGATGATCTGATCATGAAGACTGTAGAGCTGTTCACATCTTTTCCGGAGGTGCTCGAGAATTACCAGAGGCGGTTCCTGTACATAATGGTCGACGAGTACCAGGATACGAACACGGCGCAGTTTGAGCTGATAAGACTCCTTGCCGCACGCAACCGGAACATATGCGTTGTCGGCGATGACGACCAGTCGATCTACAAGTTCAGGGGCGCCAACATACGCAACATACTTGATTTTGAAAAAGTATACCCGAACGCCAAGGTTGTAAAACTCGAGCAGAACTACAGATCCACACAGACGATACTCGACGCGGCAAATGCCGTCATAGCAAACAACAGCGCTCGTAAGGATAAGGCACTGTGGACCGACAGGGGCGAAGGGGACAAGATCAGGTTCCTTGCGACCGACACGGGATATGAAGAGGCAGAGCGCATCGTCGATATGATATGCTCCGACAAGAGAGCGGGAAAGTGCGACTACCGCGACAACGCAGTGCTGTATCGTACGAACGCACAGTCAAGACTCCTCGAGGAAAAATGCATTATGGCCGGGATACCGTACTCGGTCGTGGGCGGCGTGAACTTCTACTCGCGCAAGGAGATCAAGGATATACTCGCTTATCTGAAGACGATCGATAACGGAAAGGATGACCTTGCGGTAAGAAGGATAATCAACGTTCCGAAGCGCGGGATAGGCGCGACGACGATATCGAAACTTGCGGATTACGGCGCTGCGAACGGGCTTAATTTCTATGACTGCTGCACGCGCGCTGAAGAGATACTCGGGCACGGCCGGGCCGCGGAAAAGATCGCGGAGTTTGTCGAACTGATCGGTATCTTTAAGTCTAAGCTTGAGTTCATAACGCTCGAACAGCTGGTTGATGATATACTCGACCGCACAGACTATGAGGGTATGCTGAATGAATCCGATCCCGACGAAGCGCAGGAGAGGATGGATAATATAGGTGAACTGACCAACAAGGTCGTTGCGTTTGAGGAACAGAACGACGAGCCGACGCTTTCGCAGTTCCTTGAAGAAGTGGCGCTTGTTGCGGACATAGATAACGTTGATGAAAATGCGGATAAAGTCATGCTCATGACGCTTCATTCGGCCAAGGGACTTGAGTTTCCGAACGTCTATCTTGCCGGAATGGAGGACGGACTTTTCCCGGGGTATATGTCGATATGCTCGGACGATCCGTCAGAGATAGAAGAGGAGCGGCGTCTGTGCTACGTGGGTATAACAAGAGCGATGAACCGGCTTGTGATCTCGGCGGCAAGATCGAGGATGATGCGTGGCGAGACCGTGACCAATCCGGTGTCGCGATTTGTTAAGGAGATACCGCAGGAACTGATAGACAGCCGGGACGTACCGAGAAGGACGAAGCAGGCGCTTTCACAGACAACCGGAAGTGTTACATCAGGAAACTCAGGAACGCGTCCGGTCGCGATAAAGCGCACCGGAACAAATGCCGCTGTCAAGCCGTTCATTGCAAAGGCTACGGCGTTTGCCAATCTTACAAAAGGATCCGACATAGGTAATGCGGCGGCTCCGGACTACGGCCCGGGGGACCGCGTATCGCACATGAAGTTCGGCCAGGGAACCGTCATCAGTGTTGAAAAGGGTGCAAGAGATTATGAGGTGTCGGTTGATTTTGACAGTGCGGGTGTCAAAAAGATGTTCGCAGGCTTTGCAAAGCTGAAGAAGTTGTGATAAAATGCAGATTAGAGGGGCCCGCTTGCGGGAAGTACAGTTTTGAAAGGACGGATGAGTATGAATAAGATAGAAAAGCTTGAGAGAATTCTGGATGCGGTCAGGGCACAGGAAGAGCTTGGCATGGCGAAGGCCAAGAGTATCATAGATGATGTTAAGCGTGTCGAGATCCCGGACATCCCGGTTCCCGATTTCTTCAGAAGGGAAGAAGTTGTCGAGGAGAAGAAGAAATTCAACTGGGGTCTTCTTATAGCTGTCATCGTCGGAGTACTGGCTGTTGCTGCCATAGTTTACGGATTATACTGCTACTTCACTCCCGATTATCTCGAGGATTTCGAGGATGATTTTGAGGATGAAGATTTTGACGATGATGATTTCTTTGAAGATGATGATAAATAAATATCATCACGAATAATTCTATCGATCACATAGCCGGCTTACAGCCGGCTATATTAAATGTGTCAAGTTTTCTCTGAAAACTTGACATGTAGCGTCGGCCCCTTGCCGAAGGCAAATCCAAATGGGCCGACGTTCACGTTTAATATGAAATGAGTTATATGAAAAAAGGACAGGAATACACAGGCATAGTTGAAAAGATAAAGTTTCCGAACAAAGGCGTTGTCAGACCTTTGGCGGAAGACGGCAGGCCATGCCCGGAAGAGGGTGTCTGCATAGTTAAAAATGTTATCCCGGGGCAGAAGATACGCTTCCGTGTGAACAAAAAAAGAAGCGGACAGTGCGAGGGATTTCTGCTTGAGGTCGTTGAAAGAGCACCGATCGAGACAGACAGCGCATGCCCGCATTTTGATTCATGCGGGGGCTGTTCATATCAGACGCTGCCGTATGAGCAGCAGCTTAAGATCAAGGATCAGCAGGTCCATGCACTGCTGGAACCTGTGCTGAGGCAGTTTCTGGAGAAAAGTGATGCAGGCACCGACTCGGTTGACATAAGATATCTGTTTGAGGAGATCGTCCCGAGCCCTTCGCAGTTTGAATATCGCAATAAAATGGAGTTCTCGTTCGGCGATTCGCGTCGTGACGGGGAGCTGGAATTAGGTTTACATAAAAGAGGAAGTTTTTATGATATAGTCACCGTCAGGGGCTGCAGGATCGTCGACAATGATTTTCGCATGATACTGACCGAGACGCTCGCGTACTTCAGGGGCAAGGATACGCCCTACTTCCATAAGCGTACGCATGAAGGATATCTGAGGTTCCTGCTTGTAAGAAAAGCGGCGAAGACAGGGGAGATACTGATCGACCTTGTTACGACATCGCAGACTCCGCCCGAGACGATCTGTACGCAGATCAGCCTTCTTGAGGACTGGAAGGATTCGCTCCTCGAACTGAAACTGTCGGGAAAGATCGCGGGAATACTTCATACCGTTGATGACAGGGTAGCAGACGCGATCGCAAATGATCATACGGAGGTGCTGTACGGCCGGGACTGGTTCAATGAGGAGGTGCTGGGGCTTAGGTTCAAGATCACGCCGTTCTCGTTTTTCCAGACTAACACATTGTCCGCCGAGGTGCTGTATTCCAAGGTTCGCGAATATGCAGATCACGCCGGAGTGGTCTATGATCTGTACTCGGGAACCGGAACGATTGGACAACTTATGTCAACTAATGCAAAGTCTGTCATTGGGGTTGAGATAGTTGAAGAAGCGGTGGATGCGGCTAATGAGAATGCTCTATCTAATGGTTTACATAACTGCAAATTCATTGCAGGCGATGTCTTAAAGGTGCTTGATGAGATCGAGGAGAAACCCGACCTGATAATCCTCGACCCGCCCCGGGACGGCATCAATCCGAAGGCTCTTACGCGCATCATCGATTATGGTGTCGATAACATCATCTATGTATCATGCAAGCCCACAAGCCTGGCGCGCGACCTCGTAACCCTTATGAACGGCGGCTATGTTCACGTCAGAATATGCCCGATAGACCAGTTTCCGGGCACGGTGCATACGGAGGTCATTTGCGCCTTGAAGAAAACGAAAGGATAGAGAAATAAGCATAGTATAGCGTAAATGAAGACAAGAGAAGAAGCATTAAAATACGGCCTTTCTTTTCCGGATACATATCCGGATGCCCCGTTTCATGATCCAAACTGGCAGCTGGTCAGATATAAAGGAAATAAAAAAGCCTTTCTCTGGACATACGAAAGAGGCGGGTATGTAAACCTCAATGTAAAGGTTGATCCGGAAAAGGCGTTCTTTTGGCGCGAGATCTATAAATCCGTGATGCCGGGATACCATCAGAACAAGGAGCATTGGAACACGATAATTCTTGATGAGAGCATTCCGGATGAAGATATCAGACTTATGATCGCGGAGAGCTACGATCTTATCAGCGACAGTCCTTCAAAGAGGATCTATGATGCGGTAAAAAAGATCCCCAAAGGTCATGTGGCAACGTATTCGCAGGTCGCTGAGATAGCCGGTGACAGAAAAATGGCAAGGGCGGTTGGAAATGCCCTTCACAAAAATCCGGATCCGGATAACATTCCATGCTTTCGTGTCGTAAATGCAAAAGGTGAGCTGGCCGGAGAGTTTGCGTTCGGCGGACCGGGAGCGCAGGCAAAGCTCCTGGAGGCAGAGGGGATAACCGTTACTGACGGGAAGGTCGATCTTGGCATTTATCAGTGGAAAAATCGAAAATGAAAGAACATATTACACATCCGATACAACCGTTTTATGACGAAGGATCCCGGATACTCATTCTGGGAAGTTTCCCCTCCGTAAAATCACGTGAGCAGATGTTTTTCTACGGACATCCGCAGAACCGTTTCTGGAAGGTGCTTGCCGCAGTATTTGAAGATGATCTTCCGGCCTCCGTTCCGGAGAAAAAACTGTTTCTTACAAGGCATCATATCGCACTGTGGGATGTGATCGGATCATGCGATATTAAAGGTTCATCTGATTCGAGTATAGAGAATGTTGTGGCAAACGATCTTTCAGTGATACTTGATAATGCAAGGATAGAGCACATTTTTGTGAATGGGAGAACGGCAGAGAAATATTATAAGAAATACATCGGGCCCAAGATCAAAACAGAAGCCGTCTGTCTGCCATCCACAAGTCCCGCGAATGCTGCATGGACCATGGAGCGTCTGGTAAGCTTCTGGAGAGACGTGATAGTATTGCCGAACGACGATTATTAGGGTAAAATTAAACAATAACTCTTATGAGGTGAGCATTGGAGGAAAACGGATGAAGAAGGAGCATTTTGTTTCTCTTAAAGTCAAAGTCTCGATCGGTATCATACTGATCTGTTTCCTGATGGGGCTGTTGGCGATAATGTCGGTAAGGATGATAGCTACCAACATCATTGACAAGGAATATATTGACAAGGCTCAACAGGTGGCGAATATCACTGCCGCTACGCTCGATCACGCGGAGGTTAATGAGATAACAACTGCGGTAATGGATATATACGGAGACGGTTCTGATGTCGTCCCGAGTTCGGAGTGGGGTTCCGACGAATGGAACGAATATATGTCGAAGTATGACGGTATCGAGCAGATGCCTGTGTTTACAAAACTCAGGGATGAGATGCGACTGTTCCAGAACAACTTCAATGTTGACTGTGTATATTTCACGACATACAGAAAAAGTGCCGTACACGGTATATACATTCTGGACGCCGCCTATGATGATGCATGTCCTCCCGGATGTGTCGATTCTTATGAGGATGGTGTATGGCCGGATGAAACGGATGGAAGTCTTCCCGTTACGGTCACGAATACTGATGAGTACGGCTGGCTTGTAACAGCGGGATGTCCCATTGAGTACGACGGAGAGATCATCACTTATGCCTGTGTTGACGTATCCATGAATGAGATCAGGGCCGTAGAACGAAGTTATGTCGTAACGATCTCACTTTTGATGGTCGGCCTGACTGTCATAATTATCATATTATCCTGGATATTCTTAAATTCAAGTGTTATCAGGCCGGTGGCAATGCTGTCTAATACTGCCAAGAATTATTGCTCGGAAAAGAACAATGTTGAACATCATGCATTCGAGAAACTGAAGATAAGATCGAATGATGAGATAGGTCAGCTCCTTGCTTCCATGAAGCAGATGGAGACCGACATGAATACGAACATCAATACGCTTGTGGACACTAAGATCGCGCTTAAGGAAACCGAGGATAAAGCCAGCCATCTTCAGGCACTTGCTGTCAAGGATTCGCTTACGGGTATACGTAATAAACTTGCATATGATCACGAGGCTGAAAAGATCACTCAGGATCTTGCAGACGGATTCGACGAGTTCGGTCTTGCGATGATCGATCTTAACTTCCTGAAGAAGACAAACGATACATACGGACATGAAAAGGGAAATATCTCGATCAGAAGACTGTGTATGCTTGTCTGCGAAGTGTTTGAACATTCGCCTGTATTCCGTACAGGAGGAGATGAGTTCATCGTCATACTCAAGAACAGGGATTACAGGAACGTAGACAGCCTGATAGATGATTTTAACGCACATCTGGACAGACTGCAGGCGGATGATACGCTTCAACCGTGGGAGAAAATATCCGCTGCTATCGGGTATCACAAATTTGACAAGAATCTCGACCAGACGGTCGATGATGTTTTCAAGAAAGCAGACAAGGCTATGTATGACAGGAAGGTTGCCATGAAGGCCGAGAGGAAGGACTAAACATGAACAGATCATTATTCCGTAAATTTATCGCATTGCTGTGTGCAACCATAATGATGGTGAACACGGCGTCAGGCTATGTTTACGCAGAAGAGATCGTCGAGGCTGTAGAAAACTCGGCAATTGATGGGGAACCTGCCGGGGAACCTGCCACTGATCCTACAGATGATACAAGAGAGGAAAACCATAAGAAGAAGATCACGGCAATGTTCTATTTGGTCGCATCCAATCTTGAGACAGGTAATCTCGGGGCATCATCGACTATTGTGGAGATGATGGAAGGTATCATTTTAGGATCAGATGAAAAAGGACCGGATGTTAATATCGTGGTCGAGACAGGCGGAAGCAGTATACCCGATGATGCGGCACGAGAGAGTTATGACACTTTGTACAACAAATACATTGCATCACATCCCGATATGCCGGATGCGGTCAAGGGGTATTATGAGTTTATACACGACAACGTAGATTTCACAAAGAATGAGCGTTGGATACTTACTCCGGCTGATCTGGATGCGCCGCTTAAACGTGCGGAGAATGATGCCATAATAGACACCGGCAACCATAGGACAAGGACTATGACCGCGGCGGATGATAACGGAGTTAATGAAGAGCTTCGTGAATTTATTGATTCTACGGTGGAATGCTATCCTGCGGATGAATACATGCTGTTCTTCTTTGATCACGGTGGCGGAGCGAATACCGGATTCGGCCTTGATGTAAGAGAGTACGGCGTGTTGATGAAGACGGAGCATATAGGTCCGACAATGGCCGCAACAGATCATTTTGGCAATAAGGGTAATAAACTGGCCCTTGTCGGTTATGATGCGTGTCTTATGTCCGGTATTGAGGAAACTATTGCCTGGTCGCCATATGCAAGGTATCTTATGGGATCGGAGCAGACTGAAGGCGGAGACGGCTGGCCGTGGGATAATACTATCGAACAGTTGTGTACACAGGCGCGAGGCCTTGAGGAAGGATCTTCATTTGATGATCTTATAAAGGCTGTCGGACAGACAAACGCTGACAGTTATGTGGATTTTTTTGCCGTGCAGGGAACCAACAATGCGACGATGGCGCTTACTGACCTTGGTAAAACAGCGGATGTTGTTACGGCATTTGACGGCTTTTTTGCAGAACTGCTTGATGGGATGAAGCATCACCCGCTTGATTACTATACGGTGATCCATGCGGCTTATGAAGGTACGCGCGGATACGGTGGTGTCCATCCGCGTGTCGTGGATATCATCGACTTTAAGAATAAGATCGTAGAAGGCCTTGGCATGTACATGACGGCTTACGGCAAGGATACGGAACATGGCAGGCAACAGCTGGCGTCACTTAAGGAAAAAGGTGATGCTCTTGAGGCGGCTGTAAAGGCTGCGGTCGTGTATGAGAAACATACGACGGATATGGACCGATCCAACGGATTGTGCGTGTATTTGGAACTCAGATCATTGATCGATCAATCGTGGGTATCATACAGGGACATGATGGATCAGCGGATCTTTGGTGTTCCGCCGTATAATGAAATGCCCAGGATGAACAATTACATTGATCTGTTCAGCCTGGTACGGGCGATATATGTCTCGGGAAAACAGCTGAACGATAATGACGTCTCGGTATTTCAGATCAGGAACGCATATAAAGCTGCACTGCAAAAATATGGTGTGAGCATTCTTGCAGATTCAACGGAAAGTCTTCAAAATATTCCGGAAGATATCTATAACGGAAGATTGCATACGGAAACTCTGAAGCTTGTCGAGGATGATGGGATAACTTCACTTATGCTGGACATTGATCCTGCCGGAAGTCAGTTTTCGGATTTTGAACAGAAACTGGTCAGAGTAAAAGATAATAATTCGTTGTTTTACGGCTCGGTGCCCGGAGGAAATTATGATTATGACCGGGAAAAGGGAGTACTGAAACAACCTCTGTACTCATATGGGAACGACAAGTGGTTTGTTATAGACCAGGAAAGACAGGACTCCGTCGTGGCACCTGTTGCGCTTGTAGTGCCTCTCGGAGAAGACGAAAATGTTGTGTCCGGCGAGACACTGGTGCTGTTTCCTGCTGTGGTGGCGGGAACGGATGCGGTCTTCCTGATCATGGCACACTTCGCTAAAGACAGTGATAAAGGAGAATTCCTCGGATATATCAATTATAATACCGAAGGAGGTATTCTTGGGCGTCTGCTCAAAACTGATGAATTTGCCGGTATGCCCTTTGATCTTGTAGGTAACTTTGCAGAGTCTCTTGACGATGCTGCACCGTTTAGTGCCGCTAAACATGATCAATACAAGGCGGGGACCATGAGTTTTGCAAACAATCCGACCGTCAGAAGAAATGTTTCGCTCGCCGAAGTCGGTAATGACGGTTATGAAATGGCGTATTTTGCAAGAGACATTTTCGATAATTATGTGATGCTTGGAAGCCATCGTCAGAATGTGTACGTTAGATTCGGCCTGAAGGATGGTATAAAAAAACAAAACGGGGATTATCTGTCTCCGTCGGATCTGCAGGTAGAGATGTACTCAAAGGGTGAGGATGGAAAAGAGCATCCCGTAGTTTATGAGAGAAACGTCGACTGTAAGGCTTTTGAATACTGTCTGCGCAAAGATGGAAAACCAACCACTCTGTATGTGGATCCGGAGACGGGTTATTTCATCTACTACAATGATACTGAAAGCGGCATACCAATACCTTTGAAGATCGATGATGACACTGTCGTTGCGCTCGATGCGGTTGAAACCGATACAGCCAGATATAAGAGTATTGACGGTGCAAATGTGCGGCTTGAGGATACATACAAACTTGCCCTTGCAGATCCCGGCGGCATATGGTTCGGATCGCCGGAGAAAAAAGGGACTGTCGATGTTGAGATAGAGCCGGTCGCAGCCGTTCGTTATAACGGAACGAATCTTGTGACGACCACGTCAACCAAGACAGGATCTAAGGTCATAGGTCTCGTGATCCATGATAAAGACGGAAAGCTGCTTTGTGAAGATGTTGATTATACGGTAACGTATAAGAACAACAAGAATGCTGCCGATCCGACATCCGCAAAGCCGCCCACAATGACGATCAAAGGAAAAGGAAATTATAAGGAACTGTCATATGTGATTAAGTTCACGATACTTCCAGCAGACTTTTCCGAAGCAAGGCTTACGACCGATAAGCTCTTTGTTCCGCTTTCCAGCAATGCCAAGAAAGGTATAACGTTAAAGACGAACGTTTTGTTGTCAAGCGGAATAAAGGTACCCGCGAACGGTTATGAGATACACTATTATAAAGACGGTGCGGAGATAACGACCGCAGCTCTTGCGGAACTTTACATATCGAATAGAACATACGAGATAGAAGTAGAGGCAAAAGCGGTCAAACCCGCCAAAGCCACGACATATGATTATGTCGAAGGAAGTACATGCCGCACAAAAGTGTACGCGTATTCAAAAGAGAAAAATCAGCTTAAAGCTACTCTTAAGGATACTTCACGTGACTATTACCGCGATGCAGGTTACACAGCCGCGACGTTTGCCAACGAGAAAAATATCAAGATGTTAAAAGCGGGAAGAAGTGATGTGCCGTTTGGTTATATCAAGGCTCCGGTTGCTTATCACGACAAGAACCTGACCGATCCGGTGGCCGGTAATATGCTGGTCGATGCAGGTACGTACTACATCGCGTTAGAGTTAAAGGATGCTTATAAGGAACAGTACGGCTCATACAAGCCCGCTGTCGTAACCGTCAAGATAAAAGGAAAGAGTCTTCCGGGTAAAAAGATAGCGTTGAAGGACGCTAAGATCATAATACCAAAGGGCGGCGTTAAGGATACGCAGTCGCAGGATGTTGTGCTGGTTATCGATAGTGAACTGCAGGGGGTTGAGATACTTAAACTGGCCTGCACAACAAGGGACCAGCAAACGGTATACAAGTATATTTATCCTCGCAAGGCAAAATATGAGAAAGGAAAGGCGAACATAACCGTTACCGGTATAGATAACGGTGCGCCGGGATCATACAAGATCACGGTCTACGGTATGGGAGAATTTACGGGAAGTAAGTCCCTGAGTTATAAAGTTGTAACGCAGTGAGGAATACAATGAAGAAGACAGTATCTGTCATAATACTGTGCCTCGCCATGGCGCTGTCAGGCTGTGCGGGTTCCGCGCATTCGGCAAATGAGGTCCATATAGCGATCCAGCCGAGTGCGGCGTTCATCCCGCTTTATGTTGCCAAGGAAAAGGGCTGGATCGAAGAAGCTCTTGAGCCAATGGGAGTCAGTGTAAAATGGGAAACATTTGAATCGGGACCGCCGATGAACGAGTCCCTCCTGTCGGGGGACTCGGATATCGGTGTGATCGGTGATGTTCCGGTTGTTACCGTTGTGGCGCCGGGAAATGATATCAGTCTGATAGCGATCGCCGCGCAGGCTGCGGATTCATACGCCATTTTAGTCCCGACGGATTCCGGCATATCATCGGCAGCGGATCTGAAAGGAAAGCGGCTCGCAGTCACATTCGGATCAACGGCACATAACATGGTCGAAAAATATCTTGCAACAGCAGACCTTACGATAGACGATGTTGATCTTGTCAATATCGCTGCAGGGGATGCCGCTTTTGTACTGTCATCCGGGCAGGCAGATGCAGTATCTATCTGGGAGCCGAACGTAACACGTATCACTGCCGACGGGACCGTGCGTATACTTGCATCGGGTTCGGAGTGCGGTCTTGCCGGAACGAACGGGATCGTTGCAAGGGACAAATTTGCCACAGCCAATCCCGAGGTCATAACCCAGATACTCGCGCAGTACAAGAGAGCAGCGGACGAACTTCCGGGGCTTGATGATGCCACCATGGGAGCAGTTGCTGCGGCACTTGGCGTAGAAACGTCACAGATGGATCAGATCATACCGAAGTTTAAATACACGGTGGAGATCACGCAGGAAGATATTTTTGCACTCAACGATACGATAAGATTCTTAAACGAAAATCAGATACTGCGCAAGGATTATGACATAACCGAAAGCGCTGACGGATCATATTACAAGGGGTACTGATATTGTTTGGCAGCAGTTTAAGAACAGCTGAATATCTCATATCGATAATGGAGATGAGGGATCCGAACTTAAACGGACACAGCCTCCATATTGAAAAACTCTCGATGCTGATTTATGATGAGCTCCCGATGCGTATGAAGCTTACGCTAAAGAGAGAAGATCTTGCATATGCTGCGCTTTTTCACGACCTGGGACAGGTCGGCGTTACCGGCACGATAGCCAAAGCGGGTAAACTTACAAATGATGAGAGAAAAGCCATAAGGCGCCATCCCGAGGTGTCTGTCGAGATACTGCAGCAGATCGGCGGATTTAATGGTATCTTAAAGGGGATACGTTATCATCATGAGAGGATGGACGGAAAAGGATATTATGAGATCGGAAGGGAAAATATCCCGCTCATATCGAAGATACTGGCCGTGGCGGATGCTTTTTCCGCGGTAACGGTACTCAAGTCATATAAACCGTCGAGGACATATGAGGACGGTATCAGTGCATTGCGGCTCGGCGCCGGAAAACAGTTCGATGCCGAGATCGTTGAGATCTTTTCAATGATACCCAGGCATAAAGTGAATGCATGTGCGGAAGAGGTCCGCAGACAGGTAGCGATGCTGGAGTCGATCATTCACTGACGACGATCCTGTTCTTACCTGAAGTCTTGGCGTTATACAGAGCCGCGTCGGCTCTTGCGTATACCGTATCTATATCGGTGTCTTCTTTTCTGATCTGTGTCACACCGAAGGAAGCACATATCCCGTTGAGTTCACCGAGTTCAACCGAATTCAGTCTGTCAAGGATCTCGGAAAGCGATTGCTTCACTGCGTCCATTCCATTCGGATTTCTGAAGAATATGATGAATTCATCTCCGCCGAGTCTCCCGGCAAAACTGATGGGCTGCGTGGCTGCACGCTCGCAGAATGTCCATTTTTCCTGATAATCAACTCCGAGGCACTCCCATATGAGCTGTGCGGCTGTCTGAATTGCCTTGTCTCCCATCTGATGCCCGAATATGTCATTGATCTGTTTGAACGAATCAAGATCGAGTATGCACAGCGCCACGAATTCGTCATCGGTCCGCTCGTGCAGTATTGTTGCCGCAAGCGAAAAGAATCTCCCGCGCGCAAGAAGTCCCGACAGGACATCAAAGCTTGACTGGACGATGAGATCGCGCTGGATCTCCTCGATCTTATGATAGTTCACGAACTGCTCGAGACGGTTTCTGTGGAACCTGAAATGGAGTATGAGTGCAATGATCAAAAACAGCAGCCCGTAGAACAGGTCGTTCTGTGCTATCGATGGCGGTTTGGTGTAATACGATACGACATAAAAACACACAAAACCTATAACGGATATTATCGAGTAGCGGATCATATTGTCGATGAACAGTATGCTCAGCATGAGTATGAGCGGCGGATAGACAACTCCGGTCTGGAAAGAGTCCTTCTGCGACGAGACGATCGAAAAGGATATGAGCAGTAAATATGACAGGTACATGAATAAGGTTACATGTTTTGATACAAATCTGCCCAATAGGAACAGTATGAGTGCCAGTGCAAGAGTTGCGGCAAAATAATTGATGTATATGAAACGGTGCGCGCGCGGAAGTATTCCGATCATCGCAAGAGATGACATCACGAGCATCATGACAAGAAACAGAGTCGTGACTATCTCTGCCATTTTGCGGTTGAAGTAATCGCGCTGCGATTTAACCTCATTATATGTTTCTTTGCTGTGACCGTAATAGATTATATTCTCAAACATGGAACAAATATAACATATAAACGCCAAATATGGTATACTCATATGAAGGATTTTGGGAGAAAATCATGAAGGAACGGTTTGGAAAATACGACAGGGGAACGGTATACAGGACAGGATCGATATTGATCGCAGCAGTTTTCAATGTGCTGCTGTCTTATGCGGCTTCGCGCTTCGGGTTGCCGCTGTATCTTGATACGACGGGTACGATATTCATCGCGCTGTTCGCGGGTCCGTTTCCTGCGATGCTGACTGCCATAGCAACGAACATGCTCAGCGTGTTCTTTAACTCATATGCACTGTATTATACACTAATAGGCGTACTGATAGCGATCATTACCGCCTGGTTTGCAAGAAAGAGAAGATCCGGCGGAGGGAAGATGATAGTCCTGTTCTTTGCTTCGATCACACTTGTAAGCGGTGTGCTCGGGATGATCTTTCAGTGGATGCTTATAGGCGAGCCTCAGTTTGCTGACGTTGCGAGAACTGCGGAACTCTTATCGTCGAACACCGGGCTCGGAACGTTTGCAAGCGCCACCATTGTCAACATCGGACTGAACCTCGTAGACAAAGTCATATCGGGAGGAATTGCTTTTATAGCGATGCGTTTCGTGCCGGAGCACGTCAGCCGGCTCGTTAGGGACAGCGGCTGGAAGCAGAGGCCTCTTTCCGATGAGGATATAAAAAGATATAACAACGAAAAAGGAAAACGTATCTCACTTGATAAGCGTCTTACATGGCTTGTCGTTTTTGCTGCCGTATCGATGGCAGTTGTCATGGCCTTTACGGGCATATCCCTTTACTTCAGAAATCTCAAAGCGGAATATACCGAGAAAGCAGTCAAGGCAGCGCAGTTCGCGGCTTCGACCGTCAACGGTGACAACGTGGACTCATATATCAGAAGCGGTCAGTATCTGTCGGAATATCCCGACCGCGAATACAGAAAGAACCTTGAAATGCTAAGGTCGTTCAAGAACAGTTCACCGGGACTTGAGTACCTGTATATATATCAGATACGTGAGGACGGATGCCACATAGTCTTTGATACAGACCCGGATGTATCCGGACCCGATGCAAAGGTGAGTATCGGAAGTGTCCTTGAGTTTGAAGAGGCTTTTATGGACTATGTTCCGGCGCTTTTGGCCGGAGACACAATAGATCCGATAATAAGCGATGACAAATACGGATTTTTCATTACAGCCTATGAACCGATATTCGACTCTACGGGAAGGTGTGTGGCCTATGCGGGCGCAGATGTTTCCATGGTGTATGTCGAAGACTATGCAAGATCGTTCTTTACGCAGATACTGCTCGTGTTCCTCGGATTTCTGGCCGTGATACTCGGGTACGGGTTCTGGGTCGCGAAGTACGATCTCATTTATCCGGTCAAGGCGATCGCAAGATACACCGGAAACCTCATAGAAGACAACGAGGATCAGGAGACTCTTGATAAAAGAGTAAAAGAGATAAAAAGCATTGGGGTACATACCGGAGATGAGATAGAAGATCTCTACCAGGTCATATGCAAGATGGCGGCAGATATGGCGGATCAGATGCGTGACATAAGACACTATGCCGATTCGATGACGAGGATGCAGAACGGTCTTATCATAACGATGGCGGATATGGTAGAAAATCGCGACTCTGACACCGGTGCACACGTCCAGAAGACATCCGCATATGTAAAGATAATACTCGAAGGTCTGAAGAAAAAAGGATACTACGCCGACAAACTCACGGACAAATACATGCTCGATGTGGAGATGTCGGCACCGCTTCATGACGTCGGCAAGATCAACATTCCCGATGCCGTGCTTAACAAGCCGGGCAAGCTTACCGACGAGGAATATACGATCATGAAGACGCATACGACGGCCGGTATGAACATAATGGAAAAAGCGATCAGCACCGTACAGGGTGAGAGCTATCTGAAGGAAGCAAGAAACATGGCGGCATACCACCATGAAAGATGGGACGGAAAAGGTTATCCGGAAGGTCTCGCCGGTGAAGTCATCCCGCTGTCTGCGCGTGTCATGGCGATAGCCGATGTGTTTGACGCGCTTGCTTCTCCGCGTGTATATAAGCCTGCTTTCCCGCTCGACAAGGCTCTTTCTATCATAGAAGAAGGAGCGGGGACGCAGTTCGATCCCAAGTGTGTTGAAGTGTTTATGGAAAACCTTCCGGAAGTCAAGAAGGTACTTCGCAAATATCAGGAGACATGAACATGAAGATCAAAGCACTGATATGTTTTTTGGCAATATTATGCATGGGAACGGTTACAGTCTTTGCCGATACGAACGATCATGGAAACAGTTCCTACATGACCGGCGGCGGTTACGCAGCTTCCGGACAGGTAGCCGATGTCAGTTACACCGCCAAGATATATGATGCGACAAACGGACTGCCCACGTCGGATGCCAACTGGATACTTGCGGCAAGTGACGGCTGCATTTGGATAGGAGGATACGCGGGCATAATTAAGTACGACGGATCTTCATTCGAGCGAATGGACTCGTCGGAAGGCCTTACGAGCGGGCGTGTGATCTTTGAAGACAGGGGCTCCAGGATATGGGTCGGAACAAACGACAACGGAGTCGTCATGATAGACGGACTGCGGAGCACTCACCTTACGGATGCAGACGGCCTTACATCGGCCTCGATACGTGCGTTTGCAGAAGACGCTGCAGGGACGATATACATCGGATCCACGAGCGGGATATGCTGTTATGAAAATGACGGCACGATACAGGTATTTGATGACGAACATCTTCGGAACAAGACGATAGAACATCTTGTTTCATCATTGGACGGACGTATATACGGAAACACCGAGGACGGTGATATTTTTTCCATCTCCGACGGACAGCTTGAATTTCACGATTACAGTGAGCTCGGGATGAAGCAGGTAACAGCGATACACCCCGATCCCGAAGACGGTGACAGGGTATACATAGGAACGACGGAAGATGTTGTGTACCATGGCGTGTTCGGCGATAAGGCTTCTTCCATGGACGAGATAAGTGTTTCACCGATATCGAACATATACTGGATCAGCGAAGCGTGCGGGAGGATCTGGATATGCTCCGAGGAATCGGTAGGGTATCTTGATGAGCAAAAAAGATACCGTGTTCTTGAAAATCTCCCGATGGACAGTTCCATATACATGCTGACCGAAGACTACCAGGGTAACCTCTGGGTGGCATCGTCGAGACAGGGCGTTATGAAGATCGTGACGAACAACTTCCGTAACCTGACTGAGGAAGCACATCTGCAGGAAAGTGTTGTCAACAGCACATGCCTTCGCGACGGCCTTCTGTATATCGGAACCGATAACGGACTGCAGATACTTAAAGGTACAACACCTGTAGAAAATGAACTTACCAAATACCTTGACGGAACGAGGATCCGCTGCATCACAAAGGATAACGGCGGCGACCTCTGGATAGCCGCATATACGAATGATATCGGGCTCGTATGCTACACAGCCGATGAGAAGATCATGAACCTTACGACGGAAAACGGCATGATGAGTAACCAGATACGATGCTGCGATATCGCATCCGACGGCTCCGTGCTTGTAGGTACGAATGCAGGACTTGATGTTGTAAAGGACCGGAAAGTCATTCGCACCGCCGGCTCATCCGACGTTATAGCAAATACCTTCTTCCTTACTGTAGAGGAAGGCGACAACGGAAATATCTACGTAGGAACTGACGGTGATGGAATATATGTGATCGGAAAGGACAGTACATACAGGCTCGGCAGGAGCGATGGTCTTACGAGTGATGTCATACTGCGAATCAAGAAGGACGAGGCAAGAGGCGTATACTGGATCATCACATCCAACTCGGTCGAATATATGAAGGACGACAGGATACACAGTGTCAGCACTTTCCCGTACAATAACAACTTTGACATATATTTTGCGGATGACGATAACATATGGGTACTGTCGTCATACGGCGTGTTCGTGATGAAGGCGCAGACGCTTCTTGATGATAACGTCAGTGACTACAAACTCTACACGATCGCAAACGGACTTCCGGGTGCCGTTACCGCCAATTCCTTCAGCGAACTCGACGATAACGGAGACCTGTATATCTCATGCAGGAACGGGGTCTCCAAGGTAAACATCAACAATTATTTTGACCAGTCATCCGCGATCAGGACTGGGATACGGTCGATCACATGCAGCGAAGGGCAGATCTATGCGGACGGGACCGGAAGATATACGATACCTGCAAATGCCGGACGTATACAGATAACTCCCGCGATACTAAACTACACTATGACGAACCCTACGATCCATGCTTTTCTTGAGGGCAATGATGACGGAGGTATCACCGCGCGTCAGAGTAACCTGACGACGCTTGAATATACAAATCTGAAATACGGTGATTATGTTCTTCACATACAGATACTCGATGACTCTACAGGCGCACTCATTCAGGACGATTCATACAGGATCACAAAGAAGCCGCAGATATATGAACTCATGGCGGTGCGTGTATTGTTCGTTGCATTCCTTGCGGCTCTTGCGGGACTTATCGTATGGCGTATCCTGACAGGTACGGTCATCCGCAGGCAGTACGAGCAGATAAGGCTTGCAAAGGATGAAGCGGACCGTGCGAACATGGCAAAGACCAGATTTCTTGCCAACATGTCGCATGAGATCAGAACACCCATCAACACGATCATGGGCATGGACGAGATGATACTCCGTGAGGATGCGACCGATGTTCCGAAGGGATATTTCATGTCCGTCGTAAACTACGCACTCGATATAAGACGCGCGTCGGAAGCGCTCCTCGGGCTCATCAACGACCTGCTCGATATGTCGAAGATCGAGTCGGGCAAGATGCATCTTGTCGAGAGAAATTATGACGTGGCCGAGATGCTCAGAGCGATAGTTGCGATGATACGAGTGCGTGGCAGGGAGAAGGATCTTGCCTTTGACGTTGACATAGACAAAACGCTTCCCGTAAGACTTTACGGTGACGACGGAAAGATCAAGCAGGTTGTTTTAAACCTTCTTACCAATGCCGTTAAATATACCGAGACAGGCGGTTTCGCGCTTACCGTAACCGTTGAGGAAAAAACCGATGAGAGCTGCCGCTTGAGATTTTCCGTAAGGGATTCGGGTATCGGTATCAAACCCGAGGACATGGACAAGCTGTTCACTGCGTACGAGAGACTTGATGAAGAGAAGAACAGCGGCATCCAGGGTACGGGTCTCGGACTTGACATATCAAGAAGATTTGCCGAACTCATGGGCGGTACGCTTACGTGTGAGAGTACGTACGGCGAGGGCTCCGAGTTCATCTTCACATTTACCCAGACGATCGTTGACAGCAGGGAACTTGGCGAGTT
>JAFZQP010000068.1 GCA_017620345.1 Lachnospiraceae bacterium | reverse complement strand
CTGCCTACCGTGTAAATAGGTATTTAGTTCTTGATTTACCCATTCGCCCTGCGGTATAATAGGTGAAAATTCGGATCGTTCAAATGAAAGGGGGATACGTATGATCTCAACAAAAGGACGATATGCACTCCGGGTCATGATAGATCTGGCGGAGAACGGAGGCGACGGATATACGCCGTTAAAGGATATCGCAGAAAGACAGGGCATATCAAAAAAATACCTTGAGATAATCGCAAAGGAAATGGTAAGCGGAGGTCTTCTTACGGGCATGAGCGGGAAAGGCGGCGGCTACAGACTGTGCCGTAAGCCGAACAAATATCCCGTGGGCGAAATACTTGAACTGATGGAGGGACCCCTGTCTTCTGTCGCATGTCTTGCAAGCGACAAGAACGAATGTCCTCTCAAAAAAGGATGTCCTACCCTTCCGATGTGGAAAGAATTTGACAAAATGGTACATGATTTCTTCTACAAAAAAACGCTGGCTGATCTCCTGAAATAAAGGGATCAGCCTGCCTTTGAAACGTCAGAATATGGTCGATACCTTGATGGTCAGTTCCTCGAGAACATCAAGCAATACCCTCACCGTATCAAGCGATGTGAATATCGTAACATTGTTTTCTATCGCGCAGCGTCTTATCGCTGCGCCGTCTTCATAGTGAACGCCTGACAGAACGGCGCGGCTGTTGATGACGTAAGCAACATTTCCCGAACGGATCGCATCAAGTATCTCTTCGCTTCCTTCACTGAGTTTTTTTCTGATCCTCGTTTTAACTCCGTAATTCTTCAGATACTCACCGGTAAGCGTTGTTGCTTCGATATTGAATCCCATATCGTAAAATCGTTTGATGAGCGGCATTCCCTCGATCTTGTCTTCGTCGGCAAGAGATACGATCACCGTTCCGTAATTCTTCAGTTTGATCCCCGATGCCACAAGCGCCTTGTACATCGCTCTGTGAAGTGTCTCATCGTATCCTATCGCTTCACCCGTTGATTTCATTTCAGGCGACAGATATGAATCCATGCCCTTTAACTTCGAGAATGAGAAAGCCGGGACTTTGACACACCATCTTTTCTTCTCTTCAGGATAGATATCAAATATACCCTGTTCCTTCAGTCCGATACCGAGTATACATTTCGTTGCTATGTCGGCAAGCGAATACCCCGTTGCTTTCGACAGGAAAGGAACAGTCCTTGATGATCTGGGATTGACTTCGATTATGTACACATTATCATCCGGATCAACGATGAACTGTATGTTGAAGAGCCCGACTATCCCGATGCCGATACCGAGCTTTTTGGTATATTCGAGTATCGTGCCCTTGACTTTGTCGGATAGTGAGAACGGAGGATACACGCTTATCGAGTCGCCCGAATGAACTCCGGTCCTCTCGACAAGTTCCATTATTCCCGGAACAAACACGTTCATTCCGTCACAGATCGCATCGACTTCAACTTCCTTGCCCTTTATATATTTATCTACAAGAACAGGCTTATCGGTGTCTACCTCAACAGCCGTCTGCAGATAATGTCTCATCTCTTCATCCTTTGAGACTATCTGCATCGCCCTTCCTCCGAGGACAAAGCTCGGTCGCACGAGTACAGGGTATCCTATCCTTACGGCCGCCGCCACTCCGTCCTCAACCGTTGTAACCGCTTCGCCCTGCGGCTGAGGTATCTGAAGTGATTCAAGGACTTTTTCAAATGCATCACGGTTTTCGGCTCTCTCTATAGCTTCGCAGTCGGTCCCGATTATCCTGACTCCGTATTCAAGCAGCGGCTCCGCGAGGTTGATCGCTGTCTGGCCTCCGAGTATCGCGATAACGCCATCGGGTTTTTCCATCTCAACGATGTTTACCACATCCTCCACGCAAAGTGGTTCAAAATACAGTTTGTCCGATGTTGTGTAATCGGTCGAGACGGTCTCCGGATTATTGTTGATGATTATCGCCTCGTATCCGAGCTTCTTGATCGTCAGAACAGCATGCACGGTCGAATAATCGAATTCCACGCCCTGTCCTATCCTTATCGGTCCGGAACCGAGCACGATGATCTTCCTGTTATCTGTTACCACAGACTCGTTTTCATGTTCGTATGTCGAATAAAAATACGGAACATATGACCTGAATTCGGACGCACATGTATCGATCATCTTATATACAGGCATTATGCCGAGCTGTTTTCTAAGGTCAAATACAGAGTGCGCACTCATATCCCACAGGACTCCTATCTCCTTATCGGAAAATCCCATGCGTTTTGCTTCTGCCAGAACTTTCGTGTCACCGACATGGTCCGAGAGCTGTTTTTCCATCTCTGTTATGTTCCGGAATTTGCATGTGAAAAATCTGTCGATCCCGGTGATCTTCGATATCGTCTCAGCGTCAACACCGCAGCGCAGGAGCTGTGCTATCGCATATATCCTGTCATCGGTACCGATCCTTATGTATTCTTTGAGTTCTTCGACCGAAAGGTTTCTAAACTTGTCAAGATGCAGATGAAACGCACCGACCTCAAGACTCCTTATCGCCTTAAGCAGACTCTCTTCGATCGAGCGTCCGACGCTCATGACCTCACCGGTTGCCTTCATCTGTGTTCCGAGACTGTTATTTGCGTCCGTGAATTTGTCGAACGGGAATCGCGGCATCTTTGTGACGACATAATCCATTGAAGGTTCAAAAGACGCAACCGTATTTGCAAGTTCTATCTCTTCAAGGTGCATTCCTACCGCGATCTTTGCCGATACCCTTG
The DNA here is from genome assembly GCA_017620345.1 of Lachnospiraceae bacterium. Next base: position 6,461 of record JAFZQP010000068.1, on the reverse strand, counting down.
CTATAGGATATCCGCTTGCTTTTGATGCAAGAGCTGATGATCTTGATACTCTGGGATTGACTTCTATAAGATAATAGTCAAACGAATCCGGATCGAGTGCGAACTGTACATTACATCCGCCTTCAACCTTCAGCTCTCTTATTATCTTAAGAGCCGAACTTCTGAGCATCTGATAGTCTTTGTTGGTAAGTGTCTGGGAAGGGCATACAACTATCGAGTCTCCCGTATGAATTCCGACCGGATCGATGTTCTCCATGTTACAGACAGCGATCGCGGTATCATTCGCATCTCTTATGACCTCGTATTCGATCTCTTTATATCCCTTGACGCTCTTTTCAACAAGGACCTGATGCACCGGCGAAAGCTCAAGAGCATTTTTCATTATCTCTCTGAATTCATCTTCATCATCGGCAAATCCGCCGCCCGTACCGCCAAGTGTATATGCGGGACGAAGCACTACCGGATAACCGATCTTTTGTGCCGCTTCAAGGCCTTCCTCCATCGACTCCGCGATCAATGACGGAAGTATCGGCTCTCCTATCCTCTCACACATTTCCTTGAACAGTTCACGATCTTCAGCCATCTCTATACTCTCGGCTTTGGTCCCGAGAAGCTGTACGTTGCACTCATCAAGGACACCCTTTTTCTCAAGTGCGACTGCAAGGTTCAGGCCTGTCTGTCCTCCGATTCCTGCAAGTATCGCATCCGGACGCTCCGTACGGATTATCCTGGCTATGAACTCGAGCGTGAGCGGCTCCATGTATACCTTGTCGGCGATGACTTCATCCGTCATTATCGTCGCGGGATTGGAATTACACAGTACAACCTCATATCCTTCCTCGCGAAGCGCCAGGCAGGCCTGGGTTCCGGCATAGTCAAACTCCGCAGCCTGACCTATGACGATAGGCCCCGAACCTATAACAAGTATTTTTCTTATGTCACTTCTTTTTGGCATTATATTATCTCCTTAAGAGCCTTAAGAACTTGTCAAAGAGGTACTCACTGTCACACGGACCCGGTGCGCTCTCGGGATGATACTGCACCGAAAACAGCGCATCTTTTTTACACTCAACACCTTCGATCGTGTCATCGAGCAGATTCATGTGAGTCACACTAAGGCCGGTGCCCTCAAGACTTTCCGGAACAACAGCATACGAATGGTTCTGCGATGTGATCTCGATCTTTCCCGTTTCAAGATTCTTTACCGGATGATTTCCGCCCCTGTGTCCGAACTTAAGTTTATATGTTTTTGCCCCGTAAGCAAGGCTTATGATCTGGTGCCCCAAGCATATACCGAATATCGGAAACTTACCCTTCAGTTTTTTTATCGTTTCGATCGTCGCGATACAGTCCTCGGGATTTCCCGGACCGTTTGATATGAACACTCCGACGGGATCATAAGTCAGTATCGACGTCGCATCCGTATCCCACGGAACAACTACCGCCTGTATGCCGCGCTTTTCCAGCTCACGAAGAATGTTGAGCTTTATCCCGCAGTCTATGACAACAACCGGTTTTTCGCTCCTGCTGCCGTTTTCATTATACCTGTAGGCTTTGTCGCAGCTCGCTCTTTTTACCTGGTCTGTTTCCGGCACCCAGCTTCTTACTTCCGCGATCGCTTTATCATTATCGCATTTGCTGTCCGTGATCAGAGCCTTGATACTTCCAACATCCCTGATGTGCCTTGTGATCTGTCTTGTATCGACGCCGTATACTCCCGCAATGTCATACCTCTTCATCACTTCCTCAAGGTCTTCCATACATCTGAAGTTCGACGGCTGTCTGCAGAACTCGCGGACAACCAGTCCCGATATCATAGGTCCTTCGGACTCAAAATCATCCGCACAAATTCCGTAATTTCCTATCACGGGATACGTCATAACGACCGCCTGATCGGTATATGACCTGTCCGATATTATCTCCTGGTATCCTACCATTGAAGTATTAAAAACAAGTTCCACAAACCTGTCCCTGCTGCTTCCGAACCCGAAGCCCTCGTATACGCTTCCGTCCTCAAGTACGATCTTTCTGTCCATTATCTGCTCCGTCCCATATTCTTATCATCTGTGACCTGTCACTAAACATCCTCATTTGCGACCGGATACTTGCCGTCAAAGCATGCCTTGCACAAAGGCAGGCCATTGGTCATAACATCGAGATCTTCTATGCACAGGTATTCAAGTGAATCCGCGCCTATCTTCTGCCTTATCTGTTCCTTTGTGTGCCCGCTCGCTATAAGCTGCGAATTATCCGGAACATCAGTCCCATAATAGCACGGATACAAAAAAGGAGGAGATGATATCCGCACATGCACCTCGAGTGCTCCGAATCTTCTCATCTCCTTTATTATATTCGCAAGTGTTGTTCCGCGCACTATCGAATCATCGGTCAGTACAACACGCTTACCCCTTACAACATCTTCTATCACGCGAAGCTTTATCATTACGGCACTCGTGCGCTCTTCCTGTGTCGGTTTGATGAACGTCCTCCCGACATAACTGTTCTTCGCAAAAGCGATCTTAAACGGGATACCCGCCTGCTGCGCAAAACCCGCCGCCGCTGTAAGTCCCGAATCCGGAACTCCGGTCACGACATCGGCATCCACGGGATATCTTTTTGCGAGTGCCTTTCCGCCCTCGATCCTGGCGTTATATACGCTTATGCCGTCTATCTTCGAATCAAGCCTTGCAAAGTATATGTACTCAAACACACAATGAGCTCTTTTATCCGCGTGAAGTATCTGCTTTGTCGTAACTCCGTCCCCGGTGATCATCACCATCTCGCCCGGAGCTACATCCCTGACATAATCTGCACCGATCGCACGCAGCGCGCTGCTCTCGGATGCGCATACATACATGTCATCGATAGTTCCGAGACAAAGCGGTTTCAGTCCCCACGGGTCCCTGATGCATATGAGCTTCTGGGGACTTAGTATCAGCAGGGCAAACCCTCCGAGCAGCATCTTTGACACACGCTCCGCTGCTTCTTCGATCGATGAAGAGTGCATCCTTTCCTCGGCTATCTTATATGCTATCACCTCTGAGTCGGCATTGCCGCTAAAAGATGCTCCTTCTTCGATCAGGGCATTTCTAATCTCATCGATATTGATTATATTACCGTTATGGGCAAGTGCGATAGTACCTTTTGCATAATTGATGAAAACCGGCTGGGCATTTTCTTTTGTACTCCCTCCGGCAGTTGAATACCGGACATGACCTATACCGATATTGCCCTTCAGTTTTTCGATGGTTTCCTTGTGAAATACTTCATTTACAAGTCCCATATCCTTGTGGGCACATATATTCCCGATCGGTCCGCACGTGTCACAAACGACTATTCCCGCGGACTCCTGACCTCTGTGCTGAAGCGCGGTCAGCCCGTAATATATGTACCCCGCGGCATTTATGTTTTTCCGGCTGTATACTCCGAATACGCCGCATTCTTCATGAAGCTCATCCATATGATGTTACCCCTGCTACAGATTCGTATATCCCACAAGCGACTCGTCAACCGCTGCAGCTGCCGCTCTTCCTTCCGCGATCGCCCATACAACGAGCGACTGTCCGCGATGCATATCTCCCGCCGTGAAGATCCGGTCACTGCTCGTCCTGTATTTGCCATCTTCCGTTGAAACGTTGCCGCGTGCGTTTACTTCAACGCCGAAAGCCTGCGTAACATATTCCTCGCTTCCCAAAAATCCCGCAGCTATAAGAACAATATCAGCCGGCAACGTGTCTTCGCTTCCTTTGACATGCTCAAATGTAACTTTTCCGTCCTTACCGGTCTTCTTTTCAAGTCCGACCGTTTTAACCGCGGTAAGTTTCCCCTTTTCATCGGCAACAAATTCCGTAACGGTTGTGGAGAAAATCCTCGGATCCTTTCCAAAGCAGTATATCGCTTCTTCCTGGCCGTAATCGGTCTTGAGTATCCTGGGCCATTCGGGCCAGGGATTGGAGGTGGTCCTTTCCGTCGGAGCTGCCGGCATCATCTCTATCTGAACAACGGATGCTGCACCGAGCCTGATGCTCGTACCGACGCAGTCATTTCCTGTATCTCCTCCGCCGATCACTATGACATTTTTTCCCTTAAGACTTCCGAATGAAAAATCCTTTGCGCCGATCACTTTCTTATAATCATAATCACTGTCCATGACCTTTTTGGAAACTTCGCGAAGGAATGGCACAGCAAACATGATACCCTCTGTGTCTCTTCCGGGTGCGTTTATATCTCGGGGTTTGGATGCTCCGCAGCACAGGACGATCCGGTCAAATTCCTCATTCAGTTGTTCGGCAGTTATATCAACCCCGACATTAACACCGCACCGGAACTCTATACCGCTGTCCTTCATGATCCCGATACGTCTGTCGACGATCCTCTTGTCAAGTTTCATGTTCGGTATACCGTATCGAAGAAGTCCGCCCGGTCTGTCAGACCTTTCGAACACCGTGACTTTGTGTCCTCTTCTGTTCAGAAGCTGTGCACACGCAAGACCCGACGGGCCGCTTCCTATGACCGCGACTTTTTTTCCGGTACGGACCTTCGGCTCATCTTCTTTTACCAGTCCGTGTTCAAACGCATACTCAATTATATCCTTTTCATTGTCTTTTGTCGTTACCGCTTTTGCGATATGTCCGCATGTACATGCAGCCTCACACAGGGCCGGGCACACCCTTCCGGTAAACTCCGGAAATGAATGTGTTTTATAAAGTCTCCTGTACGCCTGTTCATAATTTCCGTGATAGACGAGTTCATTCGTCTCCGGTACGAGATTGTGCAGCGGACATCCGGAAGCCATACCGCTTATCATCACTCCCGCCTGACAGAACGGCACTCCGCATGACATACACCTTGCAGCCTGGATCCGTCTCTTCTCATCAGAGAGCGGAGTATGAAACTCATCAAAGTTCTTTATTCTCTCCGCTGGCGGAATGTCCGGCAGATCGCATCTTTCATATTCCATAAATCCTGTTGATTTTCCCATGATCACACCCCCTCACTGAGTACCCGTTTATATTCTTCGGGTATTATCTTTTTGAACTTGGGGATATATGCATCAAAATCCGCAAGTATAGTCTTTGCTTTTTTCGATCCGGTATATTCGAGATGCTTTTTGAGCATCGATCTTACCTCATCGATATCGGAACTCTCCTCCAGATTTTCCATGAGCACGAGTTCTTTATTAAGATTTCTGTACAGCGTATTATGTTCATCCAGGACATATGCTATTCCACCGCTCATGCCGGCCGCAAAGTTCTTGCCGACCTTTCCGAGGATCACCGCAACACCGCCTGTCATATATTCACATCCGTGTTCACCGACGCCTTCAACAACGCTCTTTGCGCCGGAGTTACGTACGCAGAATCTCTCGCCGGCCATTCCGGCTATATAGGCTTCACCGCTCGTTGCTCCGTACAGTGCAACATTACCGATGATAATGTTGTTCTCGGCATCATATGCCGCATCATCCGGCGCCTTTATTACAAGTTTACCGCCGGATAATCCTTTACCGAAATAATCGTTTGCGTCCCCGGTCAGAATAACGGTCTCACCCTTCGGCATGAACGCACCGAAGCTCTGTCCTCCCGCGCCTTTGCACTCTATCTTTACCGCATCATCACGAAGACCTTTGTGATGATATTTTGTTATGCATGAACCGATCATGGTCCCGAATGCCCTGTCCGTATTGACCACATCACATGAAACGTCAACGGCCGATCCTGCCTCGATCGCTTTTTTGATCCCTTTTGTACCTGACAGGATCTTTGAATCCTTACGCTCATCAAGGCCAAAATCAAACGCGCGCTTCTTATCGTATGATGCACAAAGCGGCAGGCTCTGTCCGATGATCCTTCCGAGATCAAGTTTTGCCGCATGACCTTTAAGATCGCTCTTAACTTTCAGAAGATCATATCTTCCGACAAGCTCATCAACGCTCCTGACTCCGAGGGATGCCATATATTCGCGAAGCTGTCTTGCGATAAAGATCATAAAGTTTTCAACATACTCCGGCTTTCCGGCAAAGTTCTTGCGAAGCTCCGGATTCTGTGTCGCGATCCCCATAGGACACGTATCAAGATTACATACACGCATCATCACGCATCCGAGTGTTACGAGAGGGGCCGTTGCAAATCCGAACTCTTCCGCACCGAGGATCGCAGCTATCGCTACATCTTTTCCGCTCATGAGTTTTCCGTCTGTTTCGACAACAACGCTGTCACGAAGCCCGTTCATCATAAGCGTCTGATGTGTCTCCGCAAGGCCGAGTTCCCACGGAAGGCCTGCATTATGTATCGAACTAATCGGCGCCGCTCCTGTTCCCCCGTCATATCCGGAGATAAGTACAACGCCTGCTCCTGCCTTTGCGACTCCGGCCGCGATCGTTCCGACACCTGCTTCGGATACGAGTTTGACCGATATACGCGCTTTTTTGTTTGAGCATTTCAGATCATATATAAGCTGTG
>JAFZQP010000008.1 GCA_017620345.1 Lachnospiraceae bacterium | reverse complement strand
AGAAGGGATGAGTTGATCTCGCGTTCTTCTTTGCGGGAAGAATTCTCTATCATGTAATCGCATATTTTGTACAGGGTTCCCACGCAATAGTACTGTCTCATATAATTATCGAGAAGATCCATGGCAAGCTCTTCAATCTTATCCGCACATGAGACCGGCGTATATACCGGATGGTCGGCGGTAAGCCCCGCTTCTTTTAAGATCAGAGGTATCTTAGGACCGCCGATATGAAACCATATGTATTCCCACGGATCATCTTTGTCGGCCTGATAAAATGTCCGGGTGTTCTCGGGGATCAGGAAAATCTGATGTTCATGAACCGCATACTCCTTATTGTTGATGCGAAGGATCCCCTTTCCGCTGATTATGAAGTGAAGGATGATCCTGTTTTTGACCAGGTGCTCATACGAATACAGAGGTTCGCATTTGTTCCTTCCGAGTTCGTACAGATAGAAATCATCCGAATCCTCATAGTTGACGAATTTGCAAAAATCACATCCCCTGAGTTCCTGCGGCATAACATCCTCCGATAAGATATAGGAATATTATATACCGCAGGGCCTTATATGTTCAACTTTGAATGAGGTGTAGTAAGGCAGTTCTCCCTCCTGCCCGGTTATGCGAAGTGTATGATCTGCCTCGGTATAGGAAAGAGAAGTGAGGCAGAATTGCTCTTTTTCAAAACCGTATCCGTCACCGGCATCCGTATACAGTTCAAAACTGCAGTCACAACCTTCGTATACGATTATCCGGTCTGTTTTGGAGTTATCCGTATTATATTGGTCATTGTCTGACATGGGTATAACGGATCCGGCCTTTACAAAGAGAGGCATTTTGGAAAGAGGGGCATCTGCATCGATCCATACGCCGCCATCATGGAATTCGTTAGTGTAAAAATCATACCATCCGCAGCCTTTTGGAAGATAAACGCGACGACTCTTTTGAGTATCCGAAAGCTCCTGCGATCCGGGTGCGTAATACATCGGATCCGTAACGGGAGCGACAAGAAACGACGGACCAAACATATACTCGTCATATATCGTACGAACTGTCTCATCGCAAGGAAAGTCGATAAGAAGACTTCTCATCATTACAGACCCGTTACGGTGAACGGAAGCCGCAAGAGAGTATATGTAAGGTATCAGCTTATAGCGAAGCCTGATAAATTTTACGATAGTATCGTAAAACATATCTCCGGGTTCACCGAACTGCCACGGCTCACGAGGTGTATCGGTTCCGTGTGAACGGAATACGGGAAGAAATGTCCCCATTTGAAGCCAGCGCACATAGAGCTCACGATATGCGGGATCATCTACACCGTCATTGTAGTCTCCGTGCCAGAACCATAAAGGTTTATGATCTTTGTCATTGCAACCGCGATTTTCGTATTTGTCATTTACGACAAAGAATCCGCCTATGTCGTAAGTCCAATATGCCATTCCCGAAAGAGATGCCTTGATCCCTTCAGTTATCTGTTTTTTCAAGGTTTCAAAGCGTGCTGTTATATCGCCGGACCAGAGTATCGTTCCATATTGCCAGGAACCCGTATATCCGGACCTCGTAAGGTTGACGACACGCTTTTCCGGATAGGATCTTCTCCAGTTCTCATATATCCCCTTTGCGTGATAAAGAGCATAGGAATTAAGCTTTTGGGGATCCATGGACTGTTTTGATGTGTCAGTAACCGTGATATAGCGTTCTTTTTCCGGCTTCTTTGTGTGTCCGCTCCAGTCGGAATCGGAAAAAGGTTCCGAGTTGTCGCACCAGAGCGCATCTGTACCACTCGACATGATCTCGGCACGGCACTGTTCCCAATAGATATTCCGGGCCTTTTCGTCAAATGCATCATAAACGTTTGAATTGGGAAGGAGCAGCCCTTCTTTCTCAAACTGCCTATAGTTTTCCGAAGAAGGACTCATATTAGGCCATATGCTTACCATAAGGCGTATGCCCTTATCATGCAGAGTATTGATCGTTGCCGGAAGATCGGGATAGCGTTTTTTATCGAATTTTTTCTCTCCCCACAGACCTTCTTCCCATGTATACCAGTCCTGTACGAGACAGTCGATCGGGATCTTAAGATCCCTGAATCTGGCAGCGGTTTCTGTCAGTTCATCTCCGTTTTCGTAACGTTCTTTACTCTGTATGTAGCCGAAAACCCATCGCGGGAGCATGGATGGCATACCCGTCACTTTATAAAGCTTCCTGATCAGATCTTCTGTCTTCTCTGCCAGGAACACATAGTAAGATACGGTATCACATGTGTCTATCTCAAAAGAAATACGGTTATTGCTTGACCGGAATATCATATTGCTTTCGGAATCTATCAGTATCGCATAATGACCGGTTGTTACAAGAAAAGGGACAGCTATGCGCATGTTTGACTGATACAGATATTCGGTACGGTTTCTGTAATCAAGGATTCCGTCTTCGTATTGTCCGAGTCCGAGAAGCATCTCATCGTTTCCGATCTCAAAGTCGATCTGTGCATTGTATGATTTTCCCGCAGGGATACTGTGCATGTTTTCGATGTATGATACTTCTCCGTTGGCAGTCATCTTTTTCCTGACAACAGGCTCTCCGTCAGTCTCAAAACGGTAAAGAGTTTTGGGAGTTAATCGGACTTTTGTCTGTTTTAATACAACGATACCGTCATATTCAAAATCAAGAGGATCAAAATCACAAAGATCTTTGACGGGGTATTCGGAGCCGGTATAGGAAACGTGTATGATTCCATCTGCCGTCATATCGGTATGTCGCTGCATTTGATCATCCTTTCACCGCACCTGCGGTCATTCCGGAAACGATGTAACGCTGTCCGAGCAGGTAAACAAGAAGCACGGGAAGGCTTGTAAGCAGAATGTCGGCACATACAAGGTTCCAGTCCTTAAAATACATCCCAAAGAAATTGTATACTGACAGAGTCATTGGCCATTGCTCACTCCGGTTAAGGAAATACAGGGGTGATACGAATTCGTTCCATGTGTTAAGAAAAGTCAGGACTGTTGCTGTTGCCACAGCAGGCTTTAACAAAGGGAATACCACAAGGAAGAACAGTTTTACAGGTCCGCATCCGTCAATAACTGCCGCTTCATCAAGCTCAACAGGCACTTTCGCCACAAATCCGTGGATGAGAAATGTCATAAAAGGGAGCTGCATGGCGGTATACAGCAGTATTATTCCGATGGCTGTGTTGTTCAGATGAAGGAACTGAAGTACTTTTGTAAGAGCCACATAGTTTATCGGAAGAGTGATCCCGAGAACAAGGAACATATACAGAAAATCATTAAGTCTGGTGCGGTTCCTGGACAGAACATAGGCTGCAAGAGCCGCAAAGAATACGCACAGTACAACAGCACCTGCCGAGT
>JAFZQP010000067.1 GCA_017620345.1 Lachnospiraceae bacterium | reverse complement strand
TATCCCATACATGACAAAGGTATGAAAGCAAAGATCAGTGTCAGATTTATATTGAAATGTTTATGCCATATAATGACATAGTTTATGGTGCAAAGCAGTGAAATCGCCCAAAGACTCCCATAGAATGTCGCCAACATACAGTCGGTTCTCCTTTTATACAGCGCACTTAACGGTTTTATGATAACAAATAGGACGACTTTGTCAATTTAATTTTTGTCTTGCATCTGTTGTTTTTTGCCGGGAAACCCCGTAAAATAGGGACATGAGAAAGGGGATATTGATGAAAAAACAATTCAGGATCGTTTCATTTATCATGGCAATGACCATGTCTGTTCTCCTGTGCGGATGCAATGTTTCCGTAAATCTTCCGCAGGAAAAAACCGGAGATGTAACGGCGAAAAATGATACATTGCTTACCCCGGCAGAAGAGTACCCTTTTTACTATGCTTCGACTGATAATGAAAGTACCATAAAGCTGTATTTTGCCGATGAAGGAAGAGACATACCGTATATCGATATTGATACTGCGAAGGACCTTATTGAAAGGATGTTTCACGAATCAAACGGGGATGAGGGTTTTGAACTGAGCATTTCGGAAGATGGAAACACCGCAACGCTGACACGTGAGAATTCATCTTCCATGAGCATAGACACCGATAATGATGTTATAAGCTTTGACGATTACGATTCTTTCATCGCGCCATCCTGGTCAAAAACCGTGATCGATACTCTTGAGCATTACGGTACGATAGATTGTCTTCAGATCAATGAAGACAGATCATACAGCTGCAGTGGAGAAAGCGTTGAGATAGACCTTGGAAAGTACGGGATCGATCTTATTGAAAAAGACGGGAAGTGCTATGTTCCGCTGCAGACATTTTCAGACATTGCCATTTCACTTCCGTGTTACGTAGACCTTATCTATAACAAAGAAGCGGTCTATGCGACCACCTTTTCTATGGATGATAATACGGAGTTTATTTCAAAGAGTTATTCCGCGGGAACCGGGAAAAGAAGCCCTGAACTTGCGGAGTTTTCATACAATGAATTATGTATGGTGATGGACCACTTCTACGGACTTAAGGATCATCAGGGAATTGAGGATTTTGACAAGTACTTTTCCGAGACAGGGTTAAAAGACGGGTTACTCAGTGAGGACCCTGAAGAATCAGGTAAAGCACTTGCGCAGTTCCTGCACGTGTATCTTGATGATCTTCACAGTTTTTATCAGAGCAATTCCTACCTTGTGGGTAAGGACTTCAAGGCGTACAAAGACTTCGGAAGTTCTTATCATTCGTATATTGCGACTCGTGACCGGCTCAGAAAAGCGCGCAAAGAGGCATATCCGGATGAGGTTCCCGGATATGAAGAAATAGGTAATACGGCATATATTACATTTGATGTTTTTGATACACTTAAAGATGGAACGGATTATTACAAAGATCCTCCGACTGCTGAAACAAAGGACACTGTCGGACTTCTGCTTTATTCATTCGGTCAGATCACGCGGGACCAAAGCCCCGTTGAAAATGTGGTTTTTGATATGTCCCTTAACGGCGGAGGTGATCAGACAACTGCCTGCTTTATGCTCAGCATGATACTCGGGGGTTCTTCGATGACCGTTAAGGATACGCTGACAGGAGCTTATGTGCACGAATGCTTCAAAGCGGATGCCAATCTCGACGGTGTATTTGACGACAAGGATTCCCTGACCGGTTATAACCTGTACTGTATCGGATCACCGATCAGTTTTTCGTGCGCAAATCTTGCAGTCAGCGAACTTAAGAATTCCCATATTGTTACAACGCTCGGTCAGACATCCGGGGGAGGAACATGCATAGTCGTACCGTTCTCGCTTGCGGACGGAACACTTTTCAGAGTATCAAGCTGCCGGCGCTTGTCATATATCAAAAACGGTGCCGTGTATGATATGGATCTTGGGTTCGATCCGGATATCTATATCGGAAAACCCTCGGATTTTTATGACCGCGAATCATTGACAAGCTATATCAATTCAGCACTGTAACATATATGGCATCATTTATACTATTATCGGAGGCGGTATATGAGATATAAAGAGGACGTTACGGCAGACGGTGCGGGCGTTGAGAAGATCACCGGTCTGGTAAGGCAGCTCCTTAAGAAGAATTCGGTTAAGGATAAGGATACGGAAAAGGCGGTCCTTGCAGCCGAAGAGGCAGCGGAGGGACTGATTGGGCACGCTTCGCCTGATGCCAAGATAACGGTATTTGTCAGATCGTTTTTCGGCAGTGTAATGGTCGTGCTCAGGTCTAAGGGAGAAAAGTTTGACCCGGTCCCCGGGGGGAAAATAGATCATCTGATCGATGAAGAGTCAGACGAAATGGTCCAGGAGACGATAAGAGGGATCCTGCTGAAATCTGTTGCAAGTGATTTTAAATACCTTCACGCAGGCGGCATCAACTGGATCAGCTTTACGATCATTAAGTCTCCAAGGGCGCATCTGTACCGAACGCTCGGTGCGATGGGGCTTGCGGTTGTTGTCGGCTTCATACTGTCCATGGTGGCGGAAACCGATATCGATGATATCATAAACGATTATCTTTTGATCCCGGTCTACACCGTGTATCTTAATGCGCTTAAAATGGTCGTTGCACCGGTCGTGTTCTTTTCCATTGCAACATGTATCATGCAGTTTTCCGATCTGTCCGAACTTGGCAGGATAGGAGGCCGTGTTTTAACCATCTTTGCGATCACGACTGTCATCGCAACCTTTGTTGGGATCGGTGTATTCTATCTGTTCAGACCGGGAACCCCGATGACTTCGATAATGGATGCGGACTCCGTACAGAAGATCACTTCACAGACAATAAATATTTCGATAAAGGATATGCTTGTTGATATAGTCCCGTCTGATTTTATTCAGCCGTTCGTATCTTCTAACATGCTCCAGCTTATCTTTCTTGCTGTTCTGTGCGGCATAGTTACCGGTCGTATGGGACAATACATGCAAACCGTACGTAATGCTTTTGAAGCATTTAACGATCTGTTCCTTAAGATGGCGATGGTCAAAATAGGCTTTATGCCGATCGCGGTATTCTGTTCGATATGCTCGATGATGCTCAAGGTAGGCATTTCGTTGATCATTTCCGTGCTCGGGATATTTGCGACATTCCTTGTGGGGCTTTTATGCATGATCATAGTATACTGTCTGATACTTGCAGTTGGTGCGCATGTTAACCCGATATGGTTCTTAAAGAATTATATACCGACGATGACGCAGGTATTTTCGATCGCATCAAGTAATGCTTCCATACCGGTCAACATGGAGGCGTGTGAGAGGATGGGAGTTGCAAAGAAGATATACTGTCTTACGATACCGCTTGGTGCCACGCTCAATATGGACGGCGGATGCGTATATATGTCCGTATTTGCTCTTGCTCTTGCAAAATCATACGGTATTGAGGTTTCAGGTGCATCAATGCTTGCCATGGTGGTCTCGATAATCGTTATGTCTGTCGGAGCGCCCGGTATACCGGGATCCGGCCTTATATGCATCAGTGTCCTTCTGACACAGATGGGAGTTCCCGCGGAGGCGGTCGGACTTATCATGGGTATCGACGCATTTGTCGGGATGTTCCGTTGCATGAGCAACTGTACGGGAGATGTCGTGACAAGCATTTTTGTTGCAAAGAAAGAAAAGATGCTGGAGGTGAAGAACCCGTGAAGAATATGAAGCTTACCACCCACCTTCTGTTCAGGCTGTTGCCGATGCAGATAATACTGGCAATGATCGGATCCATCAACAGTATCATATCGGGACTCTTTGCCACCAATTATGTAGGTACGGATGCAATGGCTGCGGTTGGTGTGTACAATCCCATCAATATGCTCGTTTGTGCGATAAGCACGATGCTTGTCGGGGGTGCCGTCATCCTGTGCGGAATGTACATGGGAAGGAACGAGTCGGAAAAAGTCCAGAATGTGTTTACTCTCGGAAATGTGATTGCGATCGGTACTGCACTTGTATTTGCGGTTTTGTTTGTTGTGATGTCAACAGGTAATATGACGGGATTTCTGACGAATGATCCTGCCATACGGCCGTATTTTGACAGATATCTGCTCGGCCAGGCGATAGGACTTGTACCTCTTCTTCTCGGGAACCAGTTTGCCGCTTTTCTGTCGCTTGAAAACAAGGCCGGCAGGACCATGCTGGCATCTGTCGTATACATCATCGTCAACGTGATCCTGAACTTCGTATTTGTTGCATATATGAATATGGAGTCCTTCGGTCTTGCTCTTGCATCTGCCATAGGCTTGTGGGTATATCTGCTGATCCAGGCAGTCTGTTTCATGTCTCCCGCAAGTGAATTAAAACTGATCTCCCGCGGACTGTCGTTTGGCGAGACCGGGCAGATCATCAAGATAGGTATTCCCGGTGCGGCTTCTTACGGATATCAGACACTTCGCGGATTTATAGTAAATAAACTTCTTCTTTTATACGTCGGAGCTGCAGGCCTTTCGGCATTTACATCATCGGATAACCTGCTTCGTATCGCCTGGGCCCTTCCCGGAGGTATGCTGGCAGCATCAAGGATGGTCATGAGCATAAGCATCGGCGAAGAGGACAGACAGACTCTGGCTGATGTAATGCGTGTGATGTTCAGGAGATTCCTGCCGCTGATGTCTGCGGTGTCGGCACTTATAATCATATCGGGTAATTTCCTTGCAAAACTGTATTATCAGGACACAACGGACCCGGTCTATATGATGACCGTATGGGGATTTCGGATCCTTCCGCTTTGTATGCCGCTCTCGATCATCTGTATGCATTTTACCGTTTATGCCCAGTCGTCCGGCAAGCAGGTGCTCGTACATCTGTTGTCGATCCTTGACGGAGTTGTATGCGTTGCAGGATTTACAGCGCTTTTAATACCGCGGATGGGAATGAACAGCGTATATGTTGCAAATGTTCTCAACGGTGTTGTTACGACTATAGTTATAGTTGCTTATTCCATCATAC
>JAFZQP010000066.1 GCA_017620345.1 Lachnospiraceae bacterium | reverse complement strand
TTGAGAACGGCTATGACAAAAAAGCGCTGCTGGCCGCATTGAATTCATTTGAATTCAAATTCCGCGAGGCGGACTTCGGACATTATCCGAAAGGACTCATGTACGGACTCCAGGCACTTGATTCATGGCTGTACGATGACGAACGGCCGTTCATACATATCGAGGCACTCGACACGTTTTCATACCTTCGTGAAATGGTTGAAACGGATTATTTTGAGGAGCTTACGCGCAAGTATCTTCTTGAAAACAATCATGCTTCATGCGTATGTCTTGTTCCGGTAAGAGGACTTACGGGCAAAAAGGAAAAGGAGCTTGAAAAGCGGCTTTCGGACATCAAAAACAACATGAGCGCCGAAGAGGTTTCAAAGCTTGTGGAAGATACTAAGGCATTGCATGCGTATCAGGAAGAGGAGGATACCGAAGAAGTTCTCAAATGTATCCCGCTTCTTGAAATATCCGACATCAAAAAGGAAGCGGAAGATTTTGTCAATTCAAAGAGGCAGATCGGCGGAAAGGATGTGCTGTTCCACGAACTGTTCACAAACGGAATAGGATATCTTACCATAGCCTTTGATCTTGATAAGCTCTCTGACGACCTGCTTCCGTATGTAGGGATACTTAAGGCAGTGCTCGGTCTTGTTAATACGAAGAACTATTCGTACTCGGATCTGTCGAATGAGATATTTTTAAATACAGGCGGTATCATAACCGATACGAACATTTATACCGATATCGACACAAACGATAACGTACGTCATTATTTCGAGATCCGCTCCAAGATCTTCTACGATAAGCTTGGTTTCGCGTTTGAGATGATAAAGGAGATCATATATACATCGGATCTTACCGACAGGAAACGTATGTATGAGCTTATCTGCATGTTAAAATCACGGCTTCAGACCGCGATGATGAGTTCGGGCCATGTTGTGGCGATGAAACGGGCAGCCGCGGGTGTATCAAGACCGGATATGATATTTGAGAGGATAAGCGGTATAAGTTTCTACAGGCTGATCGAGGATCTCGAAAAGGATTTTGATGAGGTGTTCGACGATCTGTGCGACAAACTCGTACGTATCTCGCAGATGATCTTTACGGCCGAGAATATTAAATTGTTTGATTATATTTCGGATGAGGACGCTTATGACAGCTTCGCCAAAGAGGTTGCACGATTCATAGAAGAAGCACCCGACAGGCATTACGACAGCGTAACATATGATTTTAAACCGGCAAGGATAAGTGAAGGGTATAAGACGAGCGCCAAGGTTCAGTATGTTGCAAAGGTGGGTTCATATAAGGATGCTAACCTTCCGTATACGGGCGCTCTTAAGGTATTAAAGACCATAATGGGATATGATTACCTGTGGAACCAGGTGAGGGTTGTAGGAGGAGCATACGGGTGCTTTGGTACGTTTTCGCGGACCGGTAAGATCTCATTTGGCTCATACAGGGACCCGAACCTTAAAAGAACACTTGATATTTATGATGCGGCGGCTGATTATCTCGATAACTTTGATGTGAGCAAAAGGGATATGACGAAGTATATTCTCGGAACCGTATCCGATCTTGATTTTCCTCTCTCTCCGAGCGCTAAGGGTGTCAGGAGCAGGGATGCGTACCATTGTAATGACAGCATTGAAAAGATACAGAAGGAAAGGGATGAGATCCTCGGCTGTACGAGTGAGGATATAAGGGCACTTGCCGCATATATAAGAAAGATGAAAGAGAATTCATCGATCTGCGTTCTTGGCGGAGAAGAAGAGATAGATAAGGAAAAGAAACTGTTTGACATGACGGAACCTTTGTTCCTGCAGTAGTCGACGTTCCCAAAAAAGGAGAGGATTAGAATGAAAAGAAGAGTAATTTCGATAGCATTGGTATTTGGTCTGACTGCGGCTGTTCTGGCTGGATGCGGCGGATCATCAAGTTCAGATTCCGGATCATATAAGGCGGCGGCACCTGCGGCTGAGTCGTCGGCAGCTGCGGATTATGCGTATGCGCCCGAATATGAAGAAGAGGTAATGTCGGATGATATATACGAGTATGACACCACAGCTAATTCGGCAGGAGCGTCTGAAGGTTCGGGAGCTCCTACCGATTCACAGATACAGAGCAATTCAAACAGAAAGCTCATCAAGACCGTTAACCTGTCTGCTGAGACCAAGGAATTCGACAAGCTCATAGCAAATGTCAGCGCACGCATCACTGCACTTGGCGGGTATGCCGAGAGCATGAACATACAGGGAAGCTCATATGATAATTCCGTTGAGAGAAGGACAGCTTATATTGTTGCCAGGATACCGGCAAACAATCTTGATCAGTTCGTTCAGTCCGTTACGGATGAGTCGAATATCGCGAGCAAGAATGAGTCGGCCGAGGATGTAACGCTTCAGTACGCAGATGTTGAGGCACACAAGGATTCTCTCAAGATAGAGCAGAAAAGACTTAACGAACTGCTTGAACAGGCAGATACGCTTGAGAACATAATCGAACTTGAGAACAGACTTACCGAGGTAAGGTATGAGATAGAGAGTTATGAATCAAGGCTCCGTACGATGAATAATCAGGTGCAGTACTCAACCGTCAATCTGAACGTATCGGAGGTAAAGGATTATACTCCCGAGCCTGTAGAAGAAGAGACATTCGGTGAGAGAGTTGCGAATGGATTCCTTGAAAGCTGCGAAGATGCATGGGATACAATACAGGATTTCATTGTAGGCTTTGTATCATTCCTTCCGATGCTCGTTGTATTGATCCTCATACTGGGTGTTGTATTTGCTATCGTATTCGGTATCGTCAAACTGATAATCGCGATAGTAAAATCGTCCGGTAAAAAGAAAGCTGCCAAAGCACCTGCAAAGGCTGCTGCCAAACCGGTAACCGCAACGGCACTTCCGAATCCTCCGGAGAAAAAAGCGGAGCCGGCAAAGGAAGATAACAAGGAAAATAAATAATGGCTGACGGTATCAGATCGGGATTTGTTGCGGTAATAGGAAGACCGAATGTAGGTAAATCTACTCTTACCAACAGGATCATCGGTCAGAAGATCGCCATAACCTCGAACAAACCGCAGACGACACGAAACCGTATCCGTACCGTTTATACATGCGACAGGGGACAGATCGTGTTTGTTGACACACCGGGGATACATAAGGCCAAGAACCGCCTCGGCGAATACATGATGACGGCAGCAAAGCGGACTGTTTCCGAAGCGGATATCATATTGTGGCTTGTTGAAGCCGATGAGCATATAGGTCCCGGTGACAGATCGATAGGAGAGCAGCTCCGGGGTGTGAAGGTTCCGGTCATACTTGTCATTAATAAGACGGATACAAAAAAAAGAGATGAGATACTGCCGATCATAAGTGCGTATAAAGATCTGTGCGATCCGGCTGAGATCGTTCCGGTATCAGCGCTTAAGGGCGATAACGTCGATGTCCTGATAGATCAGATATTTAAGTATCTGCCCGAGGGAGTACCGTTTTTTGATGAGGACACGGTCACCGATCAGAGCGTTAGGCAGATAGTTGCGGAACTTATAAGGGAGAAGGCTTTAAAATGCCTTGATGAAGAGATCCCCCACGGCGTTGCCGTTATCATTGAGACGATGGATTTTAAAGAAAACATCGTTGATATAAATGCGACCGTCATATGTGAAAAGGATTCGCATAAGAGGATAATGATCGGAAAGGGCGGTGCGATGATCAAAAAGATTGGATGCACTGCAAGATACGAGATAGAAAAGCTCCTTGATTCAAAAGTAAACCTTCAGTTGTGGATCAAGGTCAAAAAGGACTGGCGGGATTCCGATGTTCTTCTTAAGAATATCGGGTATGACAGGAAAGAATTGACCAATGACTAGTTACGGTTCCGGACCGGTCATCGCTACGGGAATGGTGCTCTCAAGCACTCCGTCAAGTGATTATGACCGAAGAGTCGTGATACTTACAAAAGAAAGAGGCAAGATAACCGCGTTTGCCAAGGGAGCAAGAAGACCCGGATCAAGACTGCTTGCCGGCACCGATCAGTTTGCTTTCGGCAGTTTCAAGATGTTTGAAGGCAGGAGCGCATACAATCTGATCGAGGTATCGGTCACGAATTACTTTGAAGAGCTTCGTGAGGATTTTGAGGGCGCGTGTCTCGGAATGTATTTTCTCGAGTTTGCCGATTATTATACGAGAGAAAACAATGATGAGACTGAAATGCTGAGGCTTTTATATCAGTCGGTCAGGGCACTTTGCAAAAAGTCTCTTGACAACAGGCTCGTAAGAGTCATATATGAAATGAAGGCGATGGTAGTAAACGGTGAGTTTCCCGGCATCCCCGCAGACAGGCAGCTGAGCCGTTCGGCGGCGTATGCGGTCGGGTTCATTGAGAGAACCCCTGTGGAACAGTTATATACCTTTGCCGTATCCGACAGTGTTCTTGAAGAACTCCGTGATCTTTCCGCTCTTTACAGGAGCAGGATAATAGACAGGAAGTTAAAGAGCACCGAGATGATCGAAGAACTCGGACTGTGAAGGTTTGTTTATGATATGAAGACTATACTTAACAGAAAATCATTAATACCTGTCATATTGCTCATACTTCTGTCGGCACTTTGCGCATGCTCCGGAAGCGAGGATGATTATGCCGAGACAGTCATCGTCGTCGGAAAGAAAGGCAATATATCCGAGAAGATAGTTGAGAGTTTTTCCAAGGATTACTACGATATCGAGGAACTGAAGGCTGAATTCGTACAGTCCGTATCGGATTATAATGAATCGATAGGAAGCGAAGAGATAAAGCTAAAGGATATCGAACTTAAGGATTCAAAAGTGTATGTGACGGTTGATTTTAACGGCCCTTCCGATTATGAACATTTTGTCGGAGAGAGTATGTTCGTGGGAACCGTTAACGAAGCATATGATAACGGATACACAATGGATGTCACGTTAAAGGGAGTGGATAACGGTGACAAGATCGGAAAAGTTCAGATAATGGGCATGATCGACAAAGATATAGTCATTCTGAGCGAGCATTCGAGAGTCAGAACTTATCGCGATATAGCATATGTATCCGCAAATGTGGACGTGATCGGTCCGAAAGAAGCCAGAGTACTGAGTGAATCTGACGGACTTGCATATCTTTTGTTAAAGTAAAACAGACGGATAGGAGAGGACAAATGGAAAAAACAATGGACAAGATCGTGGCGCTGGCCAAGTCGAGAGGATTTGTATATCCCGGCTCGGAGATATACGGAGGACTTGCCAACACATGGGATTACGGAAATCTCGGCGTTGAACTGAAGAATAACGTCAAGCGTGCCTGGTGGCAGAAGTTCGTTCAGGAGAACCCGTACAACGTCGGCGTTGACTGTGCTATTCTCATGAACCCGCAGACATGGGTGGCTTCGGGACATCTGGGCGGATTTTCGGATCCCCTTATGGATTGTAAGGCATGTCATGAAAGATTCAGGGCAGACCAGCTTATCGAGAATTTCGCAGCCGATAACGGTATAAAACTTGAGAGTACCGTTGACGGATGGTCACATGAGCAGATGGAAAAGTTCATAAATGATCATAACGTTCCGTGTCCTTCCTGTGGCAAACATGATTTTACCGGGATCAGGGAATTCAATCTGATGTTCAAGACATTCCAGGGAGTTACCGAGGACGCCAAGGATACGGTATACCTTCGGCCCGAGACCGCACAGGGAATATTCGTTAATTTCAAGAATGTTCAGCGCACATCGAGAAAGAAAGTCCCGTTCGGTATATGCCAGGTAGGAAAGAGTTTCCGTAATGAGATCACACCCGGAAACTTTACGTTCCGGACAAGAGAGTTCGAGCAGATGGAGCTTGAATTCTTCTGTAAGCCGGGTACACAGACAGAGTGGTTCGAGTATTGGAGAAAGTACTGCTATGACTGGCTCCTTGCTCTCGGTATCAAAGCGGACAATCTTCGCCTTCGTGATCATGATCCCGAGGAACTGTCGTTCTACAGCGATCATACAACAGACATTGAATATGCATTCCCGTTCACGGACTGGGGTGAGTTATGGGGAATAGCTTCAAGGACGAATTACGATCTGACACAGCATCAGAATACATCCGGTGAGTCGATGGAATATTTCGATGACGAGACGAACGAAAAATACATTCCGTATGTTGTTGAACCGTCGCTCGGTGCTGACCGTGTAA
Source organism: Lachnospiraceae bacterium (assembly GCA_017620345.1). The sequence goes on along the minus strand of JAFZQP010000066.1, from coordinate 15,876 downwards.
CGCTTGCATTTTTGTGCGAAGCATATGACGAGGAGAACATCGGAACGGAGGATAAGCCCGATGTCAGGACAGTACTTCATTTCCACCCGGCGATCGCTCCCGTTAAGATAGGCGTGCTCCCGCTGTCGAAGAAGCTTGCCGACGGCGCCGAAAAGATATATGCACAGCTTTCCAAGAAGTATAATTGCGAATATGATGACAGAGGAAACATCGGAAAGCGGTACAGGAGACAGGATGAGATCGGAACACCTTTCTGTGTCACATATGATTTTGACTCGGAAACGGATGGAGCCGTAACTGTAAGAGACCGCGACAGTATGCAACAGGAAAGGATCAAGATAGAAGAACTTGATGCGTATTTTGCAGACAGGTTCACATTCTGATTGTGGATATTTTTGGAGCTGTATGATATATTTTCCTAAGGGAAGATCTATTAAATTCTTTTGTAGGAGGAAAGAAAATGAATTTACGTAAGAGAAAGTGGGTTTATCTGTTCACTGAAGGAAATGCCGAGATGCGCAACCTCTTGGGAGGAAAGGGCGCCAATCTTGCCGAGATGACCAATATCGGTCTTCCGGTTCCTCAGGGATTTACGGTTACGACTGATGCATGTACACAGTACTATGAAGACGGCAGACAGATCAATGACGAGATCATGGGTCAGATCATGGAGTTTGTCGGAAGAATAGAAATGATCAATGATAAATATTTCGGTGATCCCGAAAAGCCTTTGCTTGTTTCTGTACGTTCAGGTGCACGTGCTTCAATGCCGGGTATGATGGATACCATCCTCAATCTCGGTATGAACGAAGAAGTTGTCGAAGCGATGATCAAGGCTAATCCGGATCCCAAGTTTGAGAGATTTGTTTACGATTCATACAGACGTTTCATTCAGATGTTCTCTGATGTTGTCATGGGTGTCGGCAAGAAGCATTTCGAAGAGCTCATAGATGTCATGAAGAATAAAAAAGGTGTGGAGTTTGACGTAGATCTTACCGCATCAGACCTTAAGGAACTTGCGGAACAGTTCAAGGCCGAATACAAGAAGGAACTTGATGAAGACTTCCCTACGGATCCGATCATACAGCTCAAAGAGGCTATCAAGGCAGTGTTCAGAAGCTGGGATAATCCGAGAGCAAACGTATACCGTCGCGATAACGATATACCTTACAGCTGGGGTACGGCTGTTTCCGTAATGCCGATGGTATTCGGTAACCTTAATAACGACTCCGGTACAGGTGTTGCGTTTACCAGAGATCCTGCTACCGGTGAGAAGAAACTGATGGGTGAGTTCCTTGTCAATGCTCAGGGTGAGGACGTTGTTGCCGGTATCCGTACACCGATGAAGATCGATGAGATGGAGAAGCAGTTCCCCGAAGCATATCAGCAGTTCATCAAAGTATGTAAGATACTTGAGAAGCATTATCATGATATGCAGGATATGGAATTTACCGTTGAGAACGGAAAACTCTATATGCTCCAGTGTCGTAACGGAAAGAGAACAGCACAGGCTGCTCTTAAGATCGCATGCGACCTTGTTGATGAGGGCATGAAGACCGAAGAAGAAGCTGTAGCAATGATAGATCCCAGGAACCTTGATACGCTTCTGCATCCCCAGTTTGACGTAAATGTCCTCAAGACATCCAAACCTCTCGGAAGAGGTCTGGGAGCTTCACCCGGTGCCGCATGCGGTAAGATCGTATTTACAGCGGAAGATGCCGAAGAATGGAACAATAAGGGTGAGAAAGTCGTACTCGTAAGGCTTGAGACATCACCCGAGGATATCACCGGAATGAAGGCAGCTCAGGGTATTCTGACAGTTCGAGGCGGAATGACAAGCCATGCTGCCGTTGTTGCAAGAGGTATGGGTAAGTGCTGTGTATCCGGATGCGGCGATATCGCAATGGATGAAGCAAACAAGAAGTTTACTCTTGCAGGCAAGGAGTTCAAGGAGGGAGATTTCATCTCCATAGACGGAACAACCGGTAACATATATGACGGTAAGATCGCAACGGTTGATGCAACGATCGCCGGTGAGTTCGGACGTATCATGTCATGGGCTGATAAATATCGTACGATGAAAGTACGTACCAATGCGGATACTCCTCATGATGCAAGAAAAGCAAGGGAACTCGGAGCTGAAGGTATCGGTCTGTGCCGTACGGAGCATATGTTCTTTGAGGGTGACAGGATCGATGCGTTCAGAGAGATGATCTGCTCTGATACCGTTGAAGAAAGAGAGAAGGCTCTTGATAAGATACTTCCTTATCAGCAGGGTGATTTCGAGAAGCTGTACGAGGCTCTTGAAGGTTATCCGGTAACGATACGTTTCCTTGATCCGCCGCTTCACGAGTTCGTTCCTACAGAAGCCGCAGATATAGAAAAGCTTGCAAAGACTCAGAAGAAGAGTGTTGAAGATATAAAGACGATCATTGATGCACTTCATGAGTTCAATCCGATGATGGGTCACAGAGGCTGCCGTCTTGCCGTTACATATCCCGAGATAGCAAAGATGCAGACGAAGGCCGTAATAAGAGCTGCGATCAATGTTTCCAAGAAGCACTCAAACTGGAGTGTAAAGCCTGAGATCATGATCCCGCTCGTAGGTGATGTGAAGGAATTCAATTTCGTCAAGAAGATCGTTGTCGAGACAGCGGATGAAGAGATCAAGGCTGCAGGCTTTAAGCTTGAGTATGAAGTCGGTACGATGATCGAGATACCCAGGGCTGCGCTCACAGCTGACGAGATCGCAGCAAATGCTGATTTCTTCTGCTTCGGTACGAATGATCTTACTCAGATGACATACGGATTCTCAAGAGATGATGCAGGTAAGTTTTTAAATGCTTATTACGATACCAAGATATTTGAGAACGATCCGTTCGCAAAGCTTGACCGTGACGGCGTAGGTAAGCTTATGAAGATGTCAATGGATCTCGGCAAGCCCGTTAATCCCAAACTGCACGTCGGCATATGCGGCGAGCACGGTGGAGATCCTTCATCTGTTGAGTTCTGTAACAGCCTCGGACTTGATTATGTATCATGTTCACCTTTCAGGGTACCGATCGCAAGACTGGCTGCCGCACAGGCTGCAATAGCACAGAAGAAACAGTGATTGTGTAAACAGGAGACACATATGAAGATATTTGTTACAGGCGGAGCAGGCTATATAGGATCACATACGGTACTGCAGCTCTTAAGAGAAGGACATGATGTTGTCGTGCTTGACAATCTTTCCAATTCTTCCAAAGAATCTCTGGAGCGCGTGAAGGAGCTTTGCGGTAAGGAAGCGAAACTGTATGTGGGAGACATACTTGACCGGGATATCCTGGACAGGATATGTTCCGAGCATAAATTCGACTGTTGCATTCATTTCGCAGGGCTTAAGGCGGTGGGTGAATCCGTCGCCAAGCCCTGGGAATACTATAATAACAATATCACCGGAACATTGAATCTGCTTTCGGCTCTTCGCGACCACAACATGAAGAACATCATTTTCTCTTCATCGGCAACGGTATACGGAGACCCTGAGACTGTTCCGATAACGGAGGAGTGTCCTAAAGGGACATGTACCAATCCCTACGGCTGGACCAAATCCATGATCGAACAGATACTGATGGACATGGCCAAGGCCGACAGTGAGTGGAACATAGTGCTCCTTCGTTATTTTAACCCGATAGGCGCAGATCCTTCGGGAAGGATCGGAGAGAATCCGAGGGGTATACCGAACAACCTGATGCCATACGTCACACAGGTCGCGGTAGGAAAGCTTCCCAAGCTCGGGGTGTTCGGAAATGATTACGACACACCGGACGGGACAGGAGTCAGGGACTACATCCATGTATCCGATCTTGCCGACGGACATATCAAGGCTCTTAAGAAGATCTCGGAGAAGGCAGGTCTGTGCGTATATAATCTCGGTACGGGAAACGGTGTGTCCGTGCTCGAACTTGTAAAAAGTTTTGAGAAGGCCAATAATATCAGGATCCCATACGAAATCAAGGACCGCCGGCCCGGAGACATAGCAGTCTGCTATGCAGATGCATCAAAGGCAGAAAGGGAACTCGGATGGTCAGCCAAACATGATATCGTGGATATGTGCAGGGATTCATGGAACTGGCAGAGTAACAATCCGAACGGATATGAATAGATTATTCAGATATCTTGATAAATACAAAAAAGAGTGTGTTTTAGCTCCTCTTTTCAAAATGCTCGAAGCCGTATTTGAACTGACGGTACCGCTTGTGATAGCACGAATGATAGACCGTGGTATCGCAAGCGGTTCTTTTGATGATATCTTAAGATCCTTCGGGCTTCTTATCGCACTCGGGTTCATCGGACTTATCGTATCGTGTACGGCGCAGTTCTTTGCGGCAAAAGCTGCCACCGGATTTTCAAAGAACTTAAGACACGATCTGTTTGAACATATCCTTTCATTCGGTTTTTCCGAAATAGACAATGTCGGTACGTCAACGCTGATAACACGTATGACGTCGGACGTAAATATTTTACAGAACGGCGTAAATATGTTTCTGCGTCTGTTCCTGCGATCCCCGTTCATCGTTGCAGGTGCGATGATAATGGCATTTACGATAGATGCACGCGCGGCTCTTATATTTGTGGCTGTGATAGCGCTTCTGGCGGTTGTCGTTGCACTTGTCATGAAGAGCAGTATCCCGCTTCTGAAAAAAGCCCAGAAAAAACTTGAAGATGTGCTTTTACTCGTACGGGAAAATCTTACGGGTTCAAGAGTCATAAGAGCGTTTACGCTTGAAGATGACCAGGTAAGGGAATTCGGGAATACAAATTCGGATCTGACGGCTATATCTTTAAGAGCCGGAAGAGTGTCGTCGCTTCTCAATCCTCTTACTTATGTGATCGTGAACATAGGTATCGTCTGTCTTGTAATAACAGGTGAGATCAGGATAGAAGCCGGGGGACTTACGACAGGAGAGGTTGTCGCTCTGTATAATTACATGTCCCAGATACTTCTGGAACTGATCAAGTTTGCAAATCTCATAGTCACTTTAAACAGGTCTTTTGCTTCAGCCGGCAGGGTCAATGAGATATTTGATCTGAATCCTTCAATGACATGGGAAAACAGCCCTGAGGATATCATGGAAGATGCTCCGGCAGTCAGGCTTGACCGGGCGTCACTTAGGTATCATGAGGGGGCAGATGAGGCTGTAAGTGATATATCGTTTTCTATCCCGCGGCACAGCACGTTTGGTATAGTCGGGGGTACGGGAGCAGGCAAGACAACTGTTGCAAATCTCATATCGAGATTTTATGATGTCACGGACGGTGCCGTATATGTCGGAGGAAGCGATGTAAGAGAACTTGACAGTGACAGGCTTCGCAGACATGTGGGAACTGTCATGCAGCGCCCGGTCCTTTTTGAGGGAACGATAAGAGATAATCTGAAATGGGGGAATGAAGATGCTACCGACGCAGAACTACTGGAGGCCGCAAGGTGTGCGGTATGCTCGGAAGTAATAGAGGAAAAGGGAGGTCTTGATGCTGTTGTTGAGGCAGGAGGCCGGAACTTTTCCGGAGGACAGCGGCAGCGCCTCTCGATCGCAAGAGTGCTTGCGGCAAAACCGGAGATACTCATACTTGATGATTCTTCGTCTGCTCTTGATTATGTTACTGACAAAAAACTTCGGCAGAATATCACTTCACTTTCATATAAACCTACGGTAGTGATCATTGCGCAGAGGGCTATTTCGGTCCGCGGCTGCGATCAGATACTCGTACTTGATGACGGTGAGCAGGTGGGCCTCGGAAACCATGAAGAGCTTCTGCAAAACTGCCCGGTATATGCAGAGATCTGTTCATCGATGTACAAAAAGGAGGGGGCATAATGGCGATGGATACATCGGGCTTTGTCCCCAAAGGAAATCTGAACACCGATTCCGGTGCGCTCGCAAACAGCGGTAAGAAGGCAACGGTCAAAAGGGTTTTGTCATTCCTGAAAAAATACAGGGCAGGCATTATCTTTTCGTTGATACTTGCATTTGTATCTGTTTTGTTTACGCTCCTTGTTCCGATCATGATCGGCAGGGCGATCGACGGACTCGGAAAGGATACGACGTCAGTATTCAAAAACCTTCTGTTTGCTGCGATGTTTGCCGCAGTGGTCGGTCTGTCGCAGTTCATAATGAATCTGATCAACAATTCGATCACCTATAATACCGTCCGCGATATAAGAGACGCGATATCAGTCAAGCTCGTCAGACTCCCGTTTAAGTATATCGATACGCATCCGCAGGGAGATATAGTCAGCCGTGTTGTTGCCGATACGGATCAGTTCGCGGAAGGACTCCTTCTTGGCTTCACTCAGGCTTTTACAGGGATCATGACGATAATAGGAACGCTTTTCTTTATGCTGTCCATGAATGTAGTTATTACAGTCGCGGTTGTTTTGATAACTCCTTTGTCGATCTTCATAGCAAGATTCATTTCCGGACGTACATATTCGATGTTCAGGAAGCAGAGCCTCGAGAGAGGGACTATGACAGGACTTATCGACGAGCTTATCGGAAACGCCAAAACGGTCAAGGCTTTCTCAAGGGAAAAGGATTCACTTGAGAGGTTTGATGCGATCAATGACAGGCTTACGAAAGCATCGGTAAATGCGATATTCTTTTCGTCTCTTACCAATCCGTGCACGAGATTTGTCAATGCGGTCTGCTATGCCGCTGTTGCTCTTACCGGAGCGATGTTCTGCATAGGAAGGATGAGCAGTCTGTCCGGCACGATAACGGTCGGAACGCTCACGGTCTTTCTTTCATATGCCAACCAGTATACAAAACCGTTCAATGAGATATCGTCAGTGATCTCAGAATTGCAGAGTGCGCTCGCATGTGCGGCCAGGGTCTTTGAGATCATGGATGAGGAGACGGAGAAGGATGATGATGACAGTTCGGTCATTACAGGCTGTCGCGGCGATATAGAAATAAAAGGAGTTGATTTTTCATATACACCGGATCAGGATCTGATAAAGGATCTGAACGTGTCTGTAAGAAAAGGCCAGAGAGTTGCCATTGTAGGGCCTACAGGCTGCGGAAAGACTACGATGATAAACCTTCTGATGAGGTTTTATGATACAGACAGCGGCAGCATAGAAGTAGACGGCGCAAACATAAGATCGTATACGAGACAAAGCCTCAGGGGATGTTATGGTATGGTGCTTCAGGATACATGGCTCAAGCATGGAACGATCATAGAAAACCTGCGCCTTGCAAATCCTGATGCGACGGTCGATGAAGTGATAAATGCCGCCAAAGCCTGTCATTCACACGGTTTTATCAGAAGGCTTGAAAACGGTTATGATACATATATCGGTGAGGACGGCGGACAGCTGTCACAGGGGCAGAAGCAGCTTCTGTGTATCACAAGGGTCATGCTGAGCGCACCTTCAATGCTCATATTGGATGAAGCAACAAGCTCGATAGATGTCAGAACAGAGATGATGATCCAGAGCGCATTTGAAAAACTGATGAAAGATAAGACGAGCTTCATCGTTGCACACAGACTCTCTACGATACAAAATGCGGATCTGATACTTGTAATGAAGGACGGAAGGATAATCGAGCAGGGCGATCATGATACGCTGATGGCAAAGGACGGATTCTACAGGAAACTGTTCATGGCGGGTATTGGTGATGAATGACAATATAAACTGTGAGACATGTGCTAATTATATATATGATGAGGAGTATGACGAATACTATTGTCAGATGGACCTCGATGAAGATGAGTACGGACGGATGGCTTTTGACAGCTCGTACAGGTGTCCGTATTACAAATTCGGAAATGAGTATGAGGTAGTATGGAAACAGATATAAAGATCATCGATGTAGTTGACAGTACGAATACCGTGCTTGAAAAACTTGCCGATGAAGGTGCTGCCGAGGGAACATGCGTTGTTTCCTTCTGCCAGACAAAAGGTCAGGGGAGGAGCGGAAGGAGTTTTTTTTCGCCGGAAGGCGGAAATCTGTATATGAGTCTTCTGCTTCGGCCGAAGGATCCGGCGGTTACCGATATGATCACGGTAATGTCGGCAGTAGCGGTTATAAGAGCGCTAAAGGAAAGGTACGGTATAGAACCCGGGATAAAATGGGTAAACGATATCATACTGGGCGGCAGGAAGATATGCGGTATGGTCGCGCGGGCAAGGAATATCGGACAGGACGCATTTCATGTGATACTCGGAATCGGTGTGAACATATATGATCCCGAAAACATCCCTTCCGATATCGCGGATATATACGGATCCGTTACGGGAAGAAAATGTGATATCGCAAAGGATGAGCAAAGGAGCGCGTCGGTAAGTCTTGCCAAGACGATACTAAGAGAATTTGCAAATCTATACGAACACTTCGATAAAGCAGGTACGGTTGACGAATACCGCAGGAACTGTATCGTTATCGGAAAACGTGTATCTTATATTTCGGGAAACGATACTACAGAAGCGAGAGTACTTGATATAGATCAGGATGGCGGGATAGTACTTGAAACAAACGGGTGCGCCAGGACATACAGGGACGGGGAGATAAGGATAAGATTGCAGGATATGTAATCTTGCGTATTTTGCCTGCAAAGATTATAATAAATCATTGTTTTCGGATCGGCTGATTTTCATGGGAAGGAGAAATGGGATGAGTGACAGATTGTTCAGGGAATCGGACGGGATCGATGAGGATACCTGTCTTTCGATGTATGACAACAGCTATGATTTTTACAAGCTTGTTCTTGAATCATTCATGAATGACATGGAAAAAGCCGTTAATGGCATGAAGGAGCATTTTGCTGCGGAAGATGCCGAAAACTACAGAATATTTGTCCATGGATTAAAGGGCGTGGGAGGCTCTGCGGGAGCAACGCATCTTGTTGAAATGGCAACGCAGTCCAATGCACTCATCAAAGAAGGAAAATGGGAAGAGGCTGCCAAATTTCATGAACCGATAATAAATGAACTTGAAAGATTACGGGAGATAATTCCCGAGAGGATAAGATCACATACAGGACAATAGACAGGAGACAGAAGATGAGCATTATCATTCCCGAAGGCTATAAAAGCCCCATGTCCATTAAAGAGACAGAGGTTGCCATCAAAGAGGTAAAAGACTATTTCGAAAGGGCACTTGCCAAAGAACTGAACCTGACACGTGTGTCGGCACCGCTTTTTGTAACACCGGCATCAGGTCTTAATGACAACTTAAACGGTACCGAACGACCGGTAAGATTCGGTATAAGAGAGCAGGGTGACGATGAGGTTGAGATCGTACATTCGCTTGCAAAGTGGAAGAGAAAAGCACTCGGTGATTACGGATTTAAAAAGGGTGAAGGCCTGTACACCGATATGACGGCGATCCGTCGTGATGAGGATACCGACAATCTTCATTCACTGTATGTTGATCAGTGGGACTGGGAACTTATAATAGCGCAGAAAGACAGGACGGTTGCAACGCTTAAGACCGTTGTCAAAAAGGTATACACGGCACTTCGAAATACTGAGGTGTTCATAAATTCAAGACATCCGGAGATCACGTGCATCCTGCCGGAAAATATCAAGTTTATCACTACGCAGGAGCTTTTGGACAGATGGCCCGATCTTACTCCGAAGGAGAGGGAAACCGAGGCCGCGAGAGAATACGGTGCGATATTCCTGATGCAGATCGGAGATAAGCTTTCAAACGGAAAGCCTCATGATGGAAGAGCTCCCGATTATGATGACTGGGCACTCAACGGCGATATTATAGCGTATTATCCGGTGCTTGACAGTGCTTTTGAGATCTCATCAATGGGTATAAGGGTTGATGAGGAATCTCTACGGTCACAGCTGAAAAAAGCAAAATGTACGGAAAGAGCGAAACTTCCGTTCCACAAGGCAATACTTGAGAGAAAGCTTCCTTATACGATAGGCGGCGGTATCGGCCAGTCACGTATATGCATGTTCTTTTTGAGAAGAGCACATATTGGAGAGGTACAGAGCTCTGTATGGCTTCCCGAAGACATCAAAAAGGCCGAAGCGGCCGGTATCAATATATTATAGGAGAGATCATGAAACAGTTTACTTCAAAAGAACTCAGAAATACATGGAAAGAATTTTACAAGGAAAGAGGACACGTTGATGTCGGTGCGGTCTCGCTCGTATCCGACGGTTCAACGGGTGTCATGTTCAATGTTGCGGGAATGCAGCCGCTGATGCCGTATCTTCTCGGCAAGACCCATCCGATGGGAACAAGGCTCTGCAACGTTCAGGGTTGTGTGCGGACAAACGATATTGATTCGGTTGGCGACAGATCTCATGTTACTTTCTTTGAGATGATGGGAAGCTGGAGTCTTGGAGATTATTTCAAGGAAGACAGATGCAAATGGAGTTATGAGCTTCTGACAGGTGTGTTCGGTTTTGACAGCGACCATCTCGCAGCAACCGTGTTCGCGGGAGATGAGAATGCACCGAGAGATGAGGAAGGTGCACAGTGCCGTATTAAGTCCGGTTTCAAGCCGGAGAATATATATTATCTTCCTGCAGAGGATAACTGGTGGGGACTTGAATACGGACCTTGCGGACCGGATTCCGAGATGTTCTATATCGCTGATGTACCTGATTGCGGTCCTGATTGCGGCCCCGGGTGTTCGTGCGGAAAATATACAGAGCTTGGAAACGATGTGTTCATGCAGTATGAGAAGCATAAAGACGGACATCTGACCCCGCTTGCGAAGAAGAATGTAGATACCGGATGGGGACTTGAAAGGATACTTGCATTTCTCAACGGTACAAAGGATGTATACAGGACCGATCTGTTCGCGCCTGCCATAGCCTATATAGAAAAGGCATCCGGCACATCATATGACAGCGATGAGAAAAAGACACGCTCCATGCGAGTTCTGTCCGATCATCTTCGGACTTCGGTCATGCTCATAGGTGATGAGGCAAGACTTGTTCCGGCAAACGGTGGTGCGGGATATGTTCTAAGGCGACTGATAAGACGCGCTGTGCGCCATGGAAGACTTCTCGGGCTTAAGACAGAAGACCTTCTTGCGATAGCAGGTATATTCATAGATGACGTATACAGTGAATCTTATCCGAATCTTGTTTCAAACAGGGAATTCGTACTTGGCGAACTGAAGAAGGAGATCGACCGTTTTTCGGCAACGATAGAGAACGGTATGAAGGAATTCGTCAAGATCCTCGACAGAAATAAAGATTCATCAGACAAGTGCATTGCGGGAAAAGATGCATTCTACCTGTACGATACATTCGGGTTCCCTCTTGAGCTGACTGTCGAGATGGCAGAAGAAAAAGGCCTTAAGGTTGATGAGGACGGATTTGCTGCGGCCATGGAGGAACAGAAGCAGAAGGCAAGAGAGGGCGCGAGCTTTGCGATCAGATCATCGGAGGATGATACTGTCTTTGAAGGCCTTGATGAGTCTGTTGTGTCCGAATTTACGGGTTATGAGAAAACGGAAGATACAGGCACTGTAGTTGCCATAGCAACGGATGCTCTTGTTGATGAAGTAAAGACGGGATGTGAATGCATAATAGTTACCGACAGAACACCTTTCTATGCGACAATGGGCGGACAGAAAGGAGATCACGGTACGATCACGCAAAATGCGGGCGCAGAATTTGCAGTAAAAGATACGATTAAACTTGCGGGTGGAAGAGTAGGTCATGTCGGAACGGTAGTGTCCGGCGGATTCAAAACAGGTGATAAGGTTACTTTAAGTGTTGATAAGGATCTGCGAACAAGAACATGCATGAACCATTCGGCAACGCATCTTCTGCAGAAAGCACTTCAGACAGTGCTCGGAGATGAAGTCAAGCAGCAGGGTTCATATCAGGATGCAGACAGGACAAGGTTTGATTTTTCGTTCGACAGGGCAATGACACATGATGAGATCCTTCGGACGGAAGATCTGGTCAATGAAAAGATCATGGAAAACCTTGATGTGGTTACGGATGTTATGTCGATAGAGGATGCCAAAAAGTCAGGTGCCATGGCATTGTTCGGAGAAAAATACGGGGACGTTGTACGCGTTGTCAAAATGGGTGATTTTTCCAAGGAGCTGTGCGGAGGAACACATGTATCATCAACAGGTATGATACATTGCTTCAAGATACTGTCTGAGAGTGGTATAGCTGCCGGTGTCAGAAGAATAGAGGGTATCACGGGAGATAATGTGCTCAGGTATTACAGAAAGCTTGAGTCAGACTTAAGCGATGCTGCCGCAGCTGTTAAAGCAACGCCGGCAACTCTTACGGACAGGCTCTCCAAGATGACTGCCGAGATAAAGAGCCTTAACTCGGAACTTGAGTCACTGCGTTCAAAGGCTGCGAAAGATGCGGTCGGCGATATGGATTCCAAGGTTTGCAGCGTTAAAGGTGTCGATCTTATAGCAACAAGCGTTCCGTCTGCGGATATGAACGCACTTCGTGACCTTGCCGATCAGATGAAAGAAAAATATGAAAAAGGTGTATTTGTTCTGTGCTCGGAAAACGACGGCAAGGTAAATCTTGTTGTTATGGCTGCCGATGGAGCGATCGCGGCAGGGGCTCATGCGGGAAATCTGATCAAGAAACTGGCTCCGCTTGTAGGCGGTGGCGGTGGAGGACGTCCCAATATGGCTCAGGCCGGCGGAAAGAACCCTGCGGGAATGGACGATATGCTTGTAAAGGCTCAGACATTACTGGAAGAGATGCTGTAGTTCATATTTTTCTTGACTATTGAAAAAGTTATTATTATAATCTTGTCAGTGCAGTTTTTTAAGACCCGAGGGTTAGCACAATCTATGACTTGAGGGGAGGTTTGGAAGATGGCAGAAGTAATCGTAAAAGAAAACGAAAGCTTAGACAGTGCGTTACGTCGCTTCAAGAGAAGTTGTGCTAAGGCGGGTATCCAGCAGGAGATCCGTAAGAGAGAGCACTATGAGAAGCCCAGCGTAAAGCGTAAGAAGAAGTCTGAAGCTGCCAGAAAAAGAAAGTACAATTGATCTTTACCCCCGGTTTTCCGGGGGTTTTTTATTGCACTCAATTTTGAAAATTTCCTCTTTTTTTATTTGAAGAGCCGTGCTATAATACCATATGTTGTATAAGCCGCCTCTGCGGATAACAAAATATTGCAAAGGATTGACCTGACTGTTTTGATCTGTGCGGTGATAGCTGTCCTCGTTCTTGTTCTTGTCATATTCATATACAGACAGAGCAGCGGATATAACATAGTCGAATATGAACTACAGACTGCAAAGAACATAGGGACTGCGGTAAAGTTTGTCATGCTCAGCGACATGCATGATACCGATGTGACGCATGATCATAATGAGGGGCTCCTTAAAGCGATAGATGAGGTCTCACCTGATTTTGTTATACTTGCGGGAGATATGATCACATGTTACAGGTCATCACGGCATCCTGACAACGCCTTTGATCTTATGCGTAAACTGTCATCGCGTTATACGGTTTATTGCGGGCTCGGTAATCACGAGCAGCGATACAGGCTCGATAAGGACAAGTATCCCGGAAAATATGAAGAGTTTGAACGCTTTGTGAGAGAGTGCGGTATACGGCTCCTTTCAGACGATCATATCGATCTGCCCGAAAAGAATCTGACTGTTTACGGGTACGATCTTCCGATGGATTACTATAAACGATTTGCGGTCGAAAAGATACCGGACGGACAAATGAGAGATGTCCTGGGCAGCATTGATGAACGCAGGTATAACATACTTATAGCCCATAGTCCCGATCATTTTGATGAATACGCCGATTGGGGTCCGGATCTTGTGTTATCAGGCCACCTTCACGGAGGGATAATCGTACTGCCTGGTATCGGCGGCGTTATCTCGCCACAGCTTGAACTGTTTCCGAAGTATGACTTCGGGATATATTCCAAGCATGATACAACGATGATAGTCAGCCGCGGTATAGGATGGCATTCGATACCGCTCAGGATATTTAATAAGGCCGAGATAGTTTCGGTCACTGTCACCGGAAAAACTGAGGATTAATGGGGATCAGAAAATGGCGATCAATGTTAAACTGGAAAAATTTGAAGGACCTCTCGATCTGTTGCTTCATCTTATCGAGAAGAACAAGGTTGATATATACGATATCCCGATAGCTCTTATAACCGATCAGTATCTGGAGTATCTTAAGCAGATGGAGATCGAGGACCTTAACGTGATGAGCGAGTTCCTTGTCATGGCTGCAACGCTCCTTGATATCAAGGCAAGGATGCTCCTGCCTGCAGAGGTCAACGAAGAAGGCGAGGAAGAGGATCCGAGAGCCGAACTTGTTGAGAAGCTGATCGAATACAAGATGTACAAGTATATGTCATTCGAACTCAAGGACCGCCAGATAGACGCAGTAAGATCCGTGTATAAACAGGCAACCCTCCCCAAGGAGGTACTCGAGTATGTCGAACCGATAGACTACGATAAGCTTGTCGGAGATATTGATCTTACAAGGCTCAATCAGATATTCAGATCGGTCGTTCGCAAGCAGAAGGATAAGATCGACCCGATCAGGAGTAAGTTCGGTAACATCGAAAAAGATGAGATAAATCTTGAAGAAAAGCAGTTATACATCGAGATGTATGTAAGGACTCACAAGAGATTCTCGTTCAGGGCTCTTCTTGAGGCACAGCCTACCAAGATGGAGATAGTGGTGACGTTCCTTGTTATGCTCGAGATGATGAAGGTCGGGAAGATACGCATCGTGCAGGATAACCTGTTCGATGATATTATGATAACGTCGCTCGCAGCTTAATTAATTATTTTAAATATAACCTAGTTGCGCGATATAGAATTTCCGAGAAAACCGTGTGAATGATATCCCGCATTCATGCGGGATGCCACTCTGGCGAAGAGCGTCGGTACAACATCTGCAAAGCAGATGTCGCCGTGTCAAGATTGCTCCGCAATCTCGACATACGCTACGCACCGAACAAGAGCGAGAGCGTGTTTTCGAGGAAATTGCTATGATCACGCAACGGAAATATAAGAAAGACTAATTATATGAAAAAGGATTTCGAAGAATCTCTAAAAGAGAATATCGATGATCTCGACATAGCCGAGCCGGCAGAAGAAAAGAGCGCGGAAGAGGTCAAAAAGGCCGAGCATCCGGAAGCCGCGATCTCGGCGATATTATTCGCGATGGGCGATTCCGTTGAACTTGCTAAACTGTCGTCAGCGACCGGATACAGCGTGGATGAAGTCCGTGAGATCATCGGAAAGATGAAGGCAAAGTACGAGCGCAACAAGGATTTCGGACTTACGATCGTCGAACTCGATGATTCCGTACAGATGTGTTCCAAGACGGATATGTATGAATACCTCATCAAGGTAGCCAAGATCCCGAGGAATATGCATCTGTCCGATACCGCACTTGAGACTCTGTCGATAATCGCTTACAAACAGCCGGTAACAAGAGCCGAGGTTGAGAAGATAAGAGGCGTATCATGCGATCACCCGATCAATAAGCTTTTGGAGTACGGACTCATCACCGAACTCGGAAGACTCAATGCTCCCGGAAGACCGCTCCTGTTTGGAACAACGGAACAGTTCTTAAGATCGTTCGGAGTCAAGTCGATAGATGATCTACCCGATATCGCTCCCGACAGACTTGAGGAATTCAAGAAGGAAGCGGCGGAAGAGATACAACTGAAACTCGATATTTAAAGAGACCTTGCGGTCTCTTTTATTTTTTCCTTTTTATTATGATTTTCTGCTATGAAAAAAAGATTTCCTATGTTAAAATAACAAAAGTGCGTATATCACGGATTTAATTAATCTTTTTATGGAGGTTTTGCAATGAGTAATTCTTCACTTGCAGGCAAACGTATCGCAAGTTTGCTTGATGAAAACAGT
>JAFZQP010000065.1 GCA_017620345.1 Lachnospiraceae bacterium | reverse complement strand
GCCCGCAGAAAACGCGCGGTAGAGATGCTTGATGCAGGATATGACTTCGATGACGAATATGAAGGAGGATACGAAGATGCTTATAGTTACAACGGAAACAATTGAGGGAAAGAGACTTGAGATGCTTGGTACCGTAAAGGGCAGCACAATACAGACGGTCAATGCATTCAAGGACATCGGATCTGGATTGAAGACACTCGTTGGCGGTGAGCTTGGCAACTACAATAAGATGATGGAGAAGGCTCGTGAAGTTGCTACAGAGAGGATGGTAGAAGAAGCCAACAAACTTGGTGCAGATGCGATCGTCTGCATGAGATATGCGACATCGGCTGTGATGCAGTCGGCAGCAGAGGTTATGGCATACGGAACGGCTGTGAAGTTTGTATAATCGTTAATCGAATAATAGAGAGACAATGGATATAACAAAACAGTATTATAAGGAAAAATCACAGGAGTTTTTTGATTCCACGGTCATGGCGGATGTATCACCGCTGCATGAACGATTTTTAAAGTATTTACCGGCCGGTGCGCGCATTCTGGATCTTGGCTGCGGATCGGGAAGGGATACAAAGGTATTCCTTGACAGTGGATATCAGGTTGATGCGGTGGACGGCTCGAAAGAATTATGCGATCTTGCAAGCCGGTATACGGGGATAGAAGTCAGGTGCCGGGATTTTACGACGATAGACTGTAAGGATCGTTATGATGCGATATGGGCATGTGCTTCGCTTCTTCATATACCGTCACGGCAGCTCCCGCCGCTGCTTGAGAAACTGCGTGATGCGCTCCGGCCCGAAGGCATCTTTTATATGTCGTTCAAATACGGTGATTTTGAAGGCGAACGGGATGGCAGGTTTTTCCTGGATATGACGGCGGAGAAGTTTCATCCTGTTCTTGCGCGGGTGTCCGGACTGACACTTGTCGAGGAGTGGGAGTCCGAAGATGTCAGGCGCGGGAATAACGTTCACTGGTATAATGCGATACTTAAAAAAGAATGAGATATGTGATAATATGAACCGGTGAAAGGAAGAGATGAGATGAAAACTTATTCAAAATCATGCAATGCAGCTGTTGTTTCAGCGGTGCTCCTTATGGCGGCCGTGTCCTTTACGGGCTGCAAAGGCAAATCTGATTCGGATGCTTTGGACAAAACCGATATAAGGGCTGATATGAATGCCAAAGTAAATGCCGACATAAATGCGGACATAGATATTGATGCTCTTAACGAATCGGTTGAGTCGATCAAAAATCTGAAGTTCGATACGGACACCGGTGCCGATCCGGAAAGCAATGATACCGGAAACGATACGGCGCAGGCAGGTGAACCTTCGGGAGAGAAAACAGTATACAGTTTCACGGATGTTTACGCTGACGGAAATGACCTGACAGTCATACCCAATGGCGGCCTGAATCCCCAGACGGTTTTACACGGAGGGAAAGACCTTAAGGGATTCCTTGATTATGTCGATTCGGAAGTTTTGGAAGAAGGCCGAACGATCAACAGGGAATTCTTTTATGACATGCTTGCGGTCATGCTTGTTGACAAGGACCTGAGCTCTGATGAAGACACTATAGAAAAAGACCTTATCATGGCACTTGCAATGGCCAACAATTTCCATGATACGGATGTTAAGATAAACGACTGTTATCTTAATGCAGCCAATGCCGCCGAGTACAGATATCATGTGACCGCTTACGGAAAAGATGATACGTGGGTCGTTAATTACAGGGATCGTACGATGTATATGAACGACGGCAAGACCGAATATGTATCTGAGATGTTCAAAGATGAATATCTTGCGGTGTGGATGGTAGCCATAGAGGATTATTACGGTCTGATATTTAAATAACAGGATGAGAGTGTTGAAGACAATCATAATAATGCTTGCACTTGCGATGCTTTGCGCATGCGGTAAAATCCCCGAGACGGCAGAACCGGGAAACGTGTCGGGAACAAAAAACAATGAACCCGCGGAAACCGTCGAATCCGATGAAGAACCGGAGGATATAAAAACATACTGCAAGTTCTACGACATCGTAGCCGATACCGATCCGGCGCAGTGGGACAGATTTGCGCTTATCGATCTTGACGGAGACGGCATATTCGAACTGTTTGCAACATGCATCGACGGTGAACGCGAAGACCCGGGCATTCAGCCGTATATGATCGTCGGACACAATGATGAAGACGTGATCAGAAACGATGAACTGTTTGACGGTGTCGCAGGGGCCGGCGGTTACCGTGGGGCACTGTATTACCTGGAGGGTAAGGGAAAACTCCACGAGAGCATGATTTTCGCCCCTATGGGCGAGCCCGCTGACAGAGTGTATCAGCTGAAGGACGGGAAGATAAACGACACCGACGTGGGCGAGTTCACGGCAGACAGGACAATTGATATGTACGCCGACGACCGGGATATGTTTGAACACGGCGAGTGGCGTTGGAACGGCAAGACAGTTACCGAGGATGAATACAAGAACGCTCTGCGGGAGGCCCCGGATAACACGCATGGCAAGCCGCTTTGCGAAACAGACTGGATGAGCACGGATGCGGTGCTGAGTAAACTGCAGAACCTGATAGATGGTGTTGAATAATTAACAAGGTCGCCCGGTGGGCGGCCTTTTATCATTTGTTGACATATACACGATACCGTGTTAATGTTACAACAGAGGTATCATTATGCAAGATTACTATACGGTAACTGAATATGCAAGGTATACTGGCAAGGATCCCGGGAACATCAGACGCATGCTGATCAGTGGGGCGATAAAGGGTGAGAAACTTGGAAAGATCTGGATAATACCCCGGGACACCCAATATCCGGAAGATAATCGAGTCAAGTCCGGTAATTACAGAAACTGGAGAAGAAGAGTGCGTGTCAATCATGATAATCCTTCACTTATGAAGGCCTTAGGGGAGATGAGAGAGCGCATCGGCAGGATATACGGGGATAAGATCGATAAGGTAATACTGTACG
>JAFZQP010000064.1 GCA_017620345.1 Lachnospiraceae bacterium | reverse complement strand
TGCCGAAAAGACCGAGAAGATGGAAGAAGTATATACGATGAACGAGGACAGTATAGGGTGGCTGAAGATAGACGGTACGGTCATCGACTATCCGGTAATGCATACTCCGTCGGATGAGCAGTATTACCTGAACCGTGATTTTGACAAGAAGTACAGTGCATACGGCTGTATAATAGCCGATACGGATTCAGAGATAGGTTCCGGAACAAAAGCAAACGATTATTCTGACGGTTCAAGCCCGTGTACAAACATCATCCTTCACGGACACAACATGAAGAACGGAACCATGTTCGGAAGCCTTGACAAGTACAGGGATCATGGCTATGAGAAGAGCCATTCCATCATCAAGTTCTCGAGCCTTTACGAAGACAGGGAATATGAGATATGTGCGGTGTTCTTAAGCCAGGTATACAAGAAGGGGCAGACCGATGTCTTCAAGTATTACCAGTTCTTCAATGCGGATAATGAAGATCAGTTCAATGATTTTTACGATAATATCAAGAAAATGTCTATGTACGACACAGGCGTGACGGCGGAATACGGTGATGAGTTCATAACGCTGTCGGTGTGTGCGTATCACGTCGAAAACGGAAGACTCGTTGTTGTCGGAAAACGAATTAAGTAGTAAAATATCCGTATGAATTTCATCAGGAGAATATACAGGTACCTGTTCAGGGATGAACTGACGATCAGACACAAACTTTTGAATGTGATCCTGATGTGTGCGCTCCTTGTTCAGTTTCCCGGTATTATAGTCACGACAATAGTAGGTACGGACGTATGGGGCATAATCACGCAGGTGATAATGCTTCTTATTATTGCTGTCATTTTATACCTGACAAACAAATTCCCCGATTCTCCGGTACCTTCGATAATCCTGTCGATAGTGACCAATGTCGTGATATTCCCGATAATGTATTTCTTAAGCGGAGGATACGGAACGGGTATCGTCATCTGGATGCTCTTCGGTGCGATATTCACATGGCTTCTCCTTGACGTAAAGGGAAGCGTCATCATATCTGTTGTCAGCTTCGTTATATTAAGCGGCTGCCTGCATGTTGAGAAGAATTATCCACAGTATGTTAAATATCTTGAAACACGCAATGACGAGATACTTGATACGAGTATTGCGTTCATCTTCGTTACGGTCATTTTCGGACTGATCTTCAAATATCAGACTTATTCATATGAAAAACAGGCGCGGATGCTCAAGGAGAATGACGATAAATTAAGAAAACTCAATGAAGAACTTGCGGAGGCAAATATCAGACTTGAGAGCGCGAGCGAGGCCAAGTCGAGTTTCCTTGCAAACATGTCCCATGAAATAAGGACGCCCATCAATGCGGTACTCGGAATGGATGAGATGATCCTTCGCGAGTGTAAGGACGAACAGATACTTGAGTATGCAAGCGATATCGACAGTGCGGGACACCAGCTGCTGTCACTTGTAAACGATATACTTGATTTCTCCAAGATCGAGTCGGGCAAGATGGAACTGCACCCTGTGGAATATGAGCTTTTCTCCATCATGAACGACTGCTACAACATGATCTTCATGAGGGCAAAGAGAAAGGAACTGGAGTTTAGGATCAAGAACGACCCTAACCTTCCCGCATTTCTGTATGGTGATGAGGTAAGGATACGCCAGATCATAATGAACCTTCTGACAAATGCCGTTAAGTACACTAAGGACGGCTCTGTCACCCTGAATCTCTCGTTCAGTAATATTGATGAAGAGAATATCAACCTTATCATATCGGTAAAGGATACCGGTATCGGTATCTCGGAAGAAAACCAGAAATACCTGTTTGATTCGTTCAAGCGAATAGACGAAAAGTCCAACAGAAACATAGAGGGAACCGGTCTCGGTCTGTCTATCACGAAGAAGTTTACCGAGATGATGGGCGGTCAGATCGGCGTTAAATCCGTGCTTTATGAAGGATCCGAATTCACTGTCACGATACCGCAGAAAGTTGCGGATAAGAATACGGTAGGTAATTTCGACGAGAGACTGAACAAGAGAAATGCCAAAGGAGAATCCGTCAAAGAAGAGAAAAATGTTGAAAAGAGGGAGAAGTTCACGGCTCCGAAGGCAAGGATACTTGTTGTCGATGACGTGAAGATGAACCTGAACGTCGTGCGTCTTCTTCTTAAAAATACAGAGATACAGGTGGACCTTGCTTCAAGCGGTGAGGAGTGCCTTAAGCATACGCTTGTCAAAAGATATGATCTGGTGCTGATGGACCACATGATGCCGATAATGGACGGTATCGAAGCACTGCACAAGCTGCGTGAGCAGGTTGACGGCCTGAATGTTTCGACTCCGGTCATCGCACTTACGGCAAATGCGCTTGTCGGCGCACAGGAGATGTACCTGGAAGAGGGCTTTGTCGCATATCTGAGCAAGCCGGTCAAGTCATCGGATCTTGAAGACTGCCTGTTAAAATACCTTCCGGAGAATAAGATCGTCAGATCAAATGATGGATAAAAGTGAAAACAAAAAAAAGCTGATGTGGACTGTCATAAACATCGCATCACTCATATTACTCGGACTGACACTTCAGATCGGCGGCGCTTACATAGTAAACGCCGCTGTTAACTGCATAGAGGATGCGGCGGCTTCCGGGTCGGCATCTGCTCTTGCGGAGTCTGCGAAGCAGTACGGAAGCTTCATGGAAACCATCCGCTCGATTGAGCCGAGGCAGTTC
>JAFZQP010000063.1 GCA_017620345.1 Lachnospiraceae bacterium | reverse complement strand
CGGGCTATAAGTGGAGCCCAGATCCCACAAAACTTAACATTACAAAGGATCAGGATTTTAAACTTACGGAAACTGATTCGGGGATGTCTTTTGAGGAGCCGGATACTGATGAAGTGGGTGAAGAACTGACTGATCCCGGTGGAGATACGCAAGAACCGGTAAATTCTGATGAAGAAGCCGCTACTCCTACAGAGTCTGATATTTCTGAGAATAATAATGATAATGAGAATGGACAAAGTGAAGATGGATCTTTGCCTGTAGATTTGGTTATTGAAGAACACGTAATTGAAAATGCAGACGAAGAAGGTCCTGAGATATCTGAGGTTTTCGAAGAACAGTCTGATATACTGCCTGAAAGTGAAGATAATGAAGCCGGTGACATATTATTCGATGATGAATACAAACCTGATCCTACTGAAGTAATATATGTATGCGATGAGTATGCTCCTATTGCTAACATATGTAATGATGCATTCAATGGTAATGCTGAAAACGTAAATGTTGTGGATTTTCCGTCTAATATTTCAAAGATTGGAAACAACGCATTTATGGGCGCTTCCGCGCTTACATCAATAACACTCGGAAGCGGTCTTTCTTCTGTTGGTGCTTCTGCTTTCCAGGATTGTAGTTCGCTTACTACAGTAAATTTCGGCGAAACGATGACCAATATGACTATCGGTCCCAAGGCTTTTGCAAATTCGGGTGTATCGTCCATGTCAAATGACGGTTCTCCCGGTATAAACATCCCGTATTCCGTTAAAACGATAGGAAATGCTGCATTTTATGGAACAAATGCTGCAAGTGTTTCATTCTCAAAGACTATAAACTGCAATGTGGGGAATTATGTATTCGCAAAATGTCTTTCTCTGGGTTATGCGGATCTTGATTATCATGATCACAGTAATCTTTCAATAGCGAATCTTGATTCGGCAGAGGGAATGTTTGCTCAATGCGATATTCTTACAGAAGCAAATATGCCATCAATGTTCAATGGTCAGATAAAATACGGATTTTTCGGATTGTGTCCTGCATTGTCATATGTATATTTTAACAGTACCGGAGGGTATTTCTACGATGGTGAGTTTGACAGGACGAAGATCACTGTAGTTGGGCCTAAGCCTTCAACGCTTGATCCTACTTCCGCTTCGACATCAGCTTCATATAAAGCCAGCATTAAATCACCCGAAAATGATTATGTATACAGATATATCGATAACGGAAAGAGACATGAGATAGCAAATGAACTGGGGTATACTCCTGATTCATCAAAAGATTTCTTTAAGGAAAAAGACCAGTTTGGGAGTTCCTCTAAGTTCATATTTGATGTAGCAGAACCTGAAACCGAAAATGCCACTTTAGTTGCTTATTGGGACAGAGATCCTGCCGCAAAAGCAGATCTTGAGATAGAGGATACGATCGGTGCAAGAACTGATAATGATGGACCTATCCCAATTAAGAACATAGCGGAAGGGGTTTTTAAAGGTAACAGTTCCATCGAGTATCTTCTACTGAATAAAAACCTTGATAATGTATATAACGAAGCATTTATGAATTCTTCGATAGTTAAGTTATGGGCAAATGTTGACGGTACTGCTTTCCATCAGAGCGCGTTTGAAAATAACGCAAGCCTTGTAAGAGCAACATTTGCATATGGCGGAGAGAACAGTTCATCAATAGGAAGCAGATGTTTTGCAGAAACACCCAAACTTGATCATGTAGATTTCTATGATGATAATCTCAAGTCCGGTGATAAAACAAAATATGCAAGGTTTGAATCAGGAACGATTGACAGTGATGCATTCTATACTGCTGAAAGGCATGATGATCCTACTACTCCGGATGATGATTTTGTTATGAAGGGCCCGATGGTAGAGGGGTATGCACCGTATGAATTTGCAATAGACAGTGCTTCGCATCTGGCAGATGATCAGATCTATCCGAGGTATTATTCGGGTAATCCATGGAATCTGACGGCTCAGTACAGAGTACAGCCATTTACAAGGACTTATATTGATTATACCGACACGTACTCGGATACTGTGATAGATCCTCCTAAGGATTACAAAAAGACAAAAGAGTTCAAGAAAACTGACAGCGATTTCGAAACCGGCGCAGGCGGTGTATGTCTGCTGAAATATCCTAATAGAACTTCTTATATGGATGTTGATGAGATAGACTCTCCCGGAACTGTTACGGTCAAAGATCTTGAAAGCCTGTCAAGCCCTACAAGGATGGAGCTTGATTGCATAGATTGCGCCCAAAACGTGGTTGTTCCTTATGGTATTGATTATATCGATCTGCTTCAGACAAAGAGAACCGATTATACAGCCGGTGATTATTATTATATCTTTATTGATGATGAAAGTGATGCCAATTATTATCTGTACAGAGAAGATGGCGGGGCATATTATGAACAGTTTAAATATAACCCGGACCTGTTGTCGGTAACATTTGAGGACGGAAGCGTCACGGATTTCCCCGACAGAATGTTTGAGGGCGCTGCAAACTTAAGTTCTGTCACGTTTAATTGTGATGTTAAGAATCTTGGATACCTTCCGTTTTACATGCCTGATACCGAAGCATATGTGCCAACATATTCTACATATCTTCCTTTTAAGTATTCCAGAAACGGATCGGGAAATGATCTTAGTGATGAGAACAGATCACATCTTAAGAGTATATTCTTTGATCCGGAGAAAGAAGGCTCTTCGGGATCGGCAGATAACGGTGCTTATTCTGTAACAAACGGTATCATAAAATGCAATACCGGAGAGGATGTTATTGTTGTTCAGATAGCTCCTAGCAGAGGAGACCCCGTAGATAAGTCCCAGCCTAACGGTGCGAAATTCTTTAATTCGGATGTAATAACAGCTGATGAACTTGAAGGTGTTACAAAGTACTCCCCTTATGCTGCCAAAGACTGTGACCAGTTAACATCAGTATCTTTTAATAAATTTAATGATAAAAAAGGATACCCTATCTCATACGGATGTTTTGAAGACTGTGACAGACTTGAAAGTGTAAATATGCCCAATCAGCCTGTTTCCATAGGAGATAAAGCGTTTGCGAATATTAGCGCAAATATGAATGTTTATTTCCCGAACAGTGAAGCAGCTTTTCACAAGACTCCTTTTAGTCCGGCATCAAAAGACGGACTTACATTTCCGAAGGTTAAGTTCTGGGTTAACGAAGACAGTTTTGATGAGCCCGAACATGCAGATAAGCATGCTAATATAACATATGACTATAATGAACAGTCTTTTGAAATAATATTCAGCGATCCGAATTCTGATGATGGCGTATACACAAGAAAGTTCGATGCAAAAAAAGATGAAATGGCAGATACATATCTCAAAAAGCTTGAGCTTGCTGATGATCTGCCCAAACAAAATGGAATAAAACCTACAAGCTGGACCGGTGTTGACGAAGACGGGAACAAGGTTCTTACAACTGATCCTTTAAGCAGAAAAACAACATTTACTCCGGTATATGGATCAGGGGACATTATTGAGATCGTTTTCAGACCGGAATTTGATGGAGAACTTGCTTCTGACCAGTATAAAATTTTATTACAGTGGACAAGCGGAGACAAATTCTACAGCAATCAACAGGAAACCGTGAACGGAGTGGGTATACCTACTTCCAGAAAGTATAATGGAGTATCTTATACCCTTAATGCTTTAAGCAATGCACCATACGGAAAATCGATCACCAAAGAATTGGGATATGAGATCATCATAATATATGAGTCGGCTTCACCGACAACTACACCTACGCCAACACCGACAACCACACCGACTCCAACGCCTAAACCGACTTCGAGTCCCGGCAAAACTGATTCAACAAATAAGACTTCGAGTTCCAGTTCCAATAAATCGAGTTCGTCATCCTCATCTACGGCGTATCCGGTATACGTGAACAGCCAGGATGCAGGTGCAGGCGGCAGTGGAGCACTGGCAGGTATCGGATCTACCGTATATCTGGATAACGGTTCGGGATCAGGTGGATCTGGCGGATCAGGAAGCGGCGGTAACAAAGGAAGCGGAAACACGACCGTAATATCGACTACCGGCGGGATCAGTGATCCGAGCAAGATCACGGCCAGCGTTAACGGCTCAAGTGACAACTATGTGATCAAGATAACACAGACACAGGAAGCGGATGAGATGGGACTTGCGGCCCTCCATAGTGCATATGGTGATGATATCAGTCCTATAAGGTATCTGCCGTTTGATATTTCGCTCTATGATTCGACGGGAACGAATAAGATCAGTCCCGTACCCGAAGGTATCAGCGTTTCACTTACGATGCCGATACCTGATGATCTTGCGATATACGGTGGGAATGCAAAGATAGCAAGCACTGTCGGCGGTCAGCTTGACAAGATACAGCCGAGGTTCACGGTCATAAACGGTGTACCATGTATGACATTTACCTGTACTCATCTGTCACCGTATATGATCTATGTTGATACTGCTAACCTTACCGAAGCGGGTATAGCGGATGCAACTCCGAAGACGGCTGACGGGATACATCCCAAGTGGTTCCTGTGCTTTGGTCTTGCAGCAATAGCGATCGTTATGTTCCTGAAGAAGGATCCGGAAGAGTATATAAAGAAGGCGGCAGCTTAATAAATGGGGAAGATAATAAGAAGGGTCGTAGCTGTTCTGCTGTGCGCGACTGCACTGATACTGGCAATACTGCCGGCACCGAATGTGGAAGCAACATCGACTCATGGTGATTACGAATATGACGGTGCAACGGTTGCCAAGTATCTGGGGAAGGATGTTGATGTGACGCTTCCCGCATGGGTCAATCGTGTAGGTAAGGAGGCTTTTGAAGGGTACAGCCCGATGCAGAAGCTTGTGATACCCGACGCCGTTACAACAGTTGATTTCGGTGCTTTTTCCAATTGTGATAAACTTCAGACCGTAAAAATGTCCGAAAGCGTCAGAACTTTGGGTTCTGCCGCTTTTTCGGGTTGTACGGATCTTTATTCCGTAAGTACGCTTCCAAAGAGCGTCAGATCGATCGGATCGGGTGTATTTGCCGGATGCCGGTCGCTTGCCAATGTGGAGATCTCTCCGGCAAATGAAAACTATACAAGTCATGACGGCGTCATTTATACAATAGACGGTAAGAAGCTCGTCCAATATCTTGCGGGAAGACCTTCAACAACATATAAGATGCCGACTGCGGTTAAGGAGATAGAAGAGTATGCGTTCTGGGGAGCTGAAAATCTGGCCAAAGTATCTATCACTTCGGGCGTGGACAAGATCCCTGAATATGCTTTCAGCAACTGTAAGGGACTTCAGCATATAACACTACCAAGATCTGTCCAGTCAATATTTGCATATGCATTTGAGGACTGCGACAGCCTGTCGTACATCAATATTCCCGATACTGTTGGTTATATAGATGACAGAGCCTTTGCCAATACAAAAGGAGCAAAGCTGAGATTCTATGATGCAAGCGGCAGTGTTGTAAGGACTTTTAATTCCGATGATGTAGAAAAATACGGCAACGGGACTGCGGGATCGACTACTGTAAAACAACCCGAGTATACCGATGATACCGCCACAGCAGCAGAAACGAGTTCTGCTACGGCAAACGGTTCCACTACATACTATGAAGACGGAACCACGAATACCGGATTTGACCCGACAAACGTGACTCCGCTTGATGAAGGCGATGTTGCAGATGATGGTTCCGGCAATATCTCAAATAACAACTCAAATGCAACAGAAGCCAGTGCCTCAACAGACGGAGTAAATGTAGGAAAGAACTCACTGTACAATGACGGTTACTACAAGGCATCTGACAGCGGGACCAAGCCGTGGGATACACAGATCGAATATCATGACTATGAAGATAATATGACCGCTAATGACCTTGGCGCGGGTAAGATCGTAGGAGGTGTTGCGGTACTTAAGATGTCGAGCGATGTGCCTGTAAAAGGCTTTGATCTTGGAGATGCGGAGTCTGAAGATGATTACGGAAGTACCGGTGGGAGAAAAAAGAGTGATTCGGATGTGATCGGAGATGTATATGCTTCATATTCCGGAGATGCGGATTCCGTAAATATTCCCGCAGGAGTTAATACGGTCGGTAACAGGTCATTCTATAAGAACGAAAATGTTAAGAACGTTTCACTCCCGAACAGCATTACGGACATTGGTGAATTTGCTTTTGCTAGATCCGGACTGACAGGTATCAAACTTCCGAATGGTACAAAGCGTATAGATTATGCGGCATTTTACAAGTGTCCGAACCTTACTGATGTCTATATTCCCGAAAGCGTTGATTCAATAGCGCTTGGTGCGTTTGACGGGACACCGTTCCTTGAAGGATGGAAACAGAATGGAGCGGGTGATTTTCTCGTAGTGGGAGATGGTGTGCTGCTGGCATATAAAGGGAGCGATAAGAAGGTAGTGATTCCGGATGATGTAAAGCATATTGGACCTGCTGCATTTGAGGCCAATGTCGCTGTTGAGAGCGTTGTTATCCCCGGTACTGTTGAAGATATCGGCGAGGAAGCCTTCAGTGACTGTAATAACCTTAAGGAACTTGTCTTACAGGAAGGCATTAAGAACATAAATGACAGAGCATTTAAAAACAGTGCATTAAATGCGGTATATATTCCCGATTCAGTGGAAGGTATAGGACTGTCGGCGTTTGATAATAACGGTACTCTGAAGTCTGTCATATTCAAGGGAAACGATGTGCCGAACGTAACTTATAACAGGAGTGCCACAAGACTGTCGGCAAAAGACCTACGGACAGGTGCTTTTGAAGGCGCCAGATTTGCGATAGTAGGAAGTAACTGCAATCTGGATGACGGCACTATGTTCGATCCGAAGTATTACGGCTTCGCGGGTGAAGTATATTCGGTAGATCCGGGTGATGATAAGATGCTCGTACTTGAACGTGTACTGACTGTTCCGGATGCTGCGGGAAATGTTATGATAAATCAGAAGGTAACTCTCGCGGGCATTGAATATATGGTCGATCAGGTCAAATCAGATGCATTTGACAGTTACAAGAACTGGTCACAGTATTATGATAACAAGCCGACAAATGTGACTGTTAACGGCGAACAGTCGGATGAACTCGTGGCACTTCTCGGAAGCGTGAATAACGATGTACTTGCGGATACGGAAGAAGAAAGTGAAGACTATAACCGTTCAAATATCACTGTATCAGTTGACGGCAAACGCTTCCCTACAAGGGGAAAGGCTCATGCATCAATACCCGGAGATGAGGACATGTATTTTGTCAGCGTGACCGAGGATGAATCGGCGTCGGGAAAGATAAATACGGCGTTCATGCACAGTGACGGGGCAAAGGCCGGCGATATGGTACCGTTGTCGATAGAAATGTATGATAAGAAGGGAAGCATTCCGATACATAAGCTTGGTACATCGAAGATGGAAGTAACACTTCCGGTTCCCAACGGTATGGAAGCCGATCCGGGCGTAGCGATCGCGGGGCTTGACGATAACGGTGCACTTGAACCTCTTTCAAGTGAGCTGGTCGATGAAGCCGGCGAGAAGAACATCAAATTTGTAGCAAGTCATTTCAGTACATATGTTATATATTCAAGAACAGTATCTGCGACTGCTTTTGATGAGAACGGCAATCCGATAGAGACTGTTGATGAAGCCGGTGCAGGGGGTATTTCTCCAACACTTACCGGAACATGGCAGACGATTAATAAGAAAGTATATGGACAGATAAGCGCTAAATGGCTTATTATCATTATAATGCTCGGTCTGGCCGGAGTACTCGCTCTGTATAAGCCGTCCCGCAGAAGAGTAAAGTAAATATATCATAGAGAGGTTTACATAACATGGACAAGATTCAAATGACAACTCCGCTCGTAGAGATGGACGGAGATGAGATGACGCGTGTGCTTTGGCAGATGATAAAGGATGAACTGCTGACTCCTTTTATCGATCTGAAGACTGAGTATTATGATCTTGGGCTTAAGAAACGTAATGAGACTGATGATCAGATAACCGTTGATTCAGCGAATGCTACACTAAAATACGGTGTTGCGGTAAAGTGTGCGACTATCACTCCGAATGCCGCAAGAGTTGAAGAATATAATCTTTCCAAGATGTATAAGAGCCCTAACGGGACGATACGTGCGATCCTTAACGGAACGGTCTTCCGTACTCCCATTATCGTAAAAGGGATCACTCCGTGTGTGCGCAACTGGAAAGAGCCTATCACGATAGCAAGACATGCATATGGCGATGTCTATCAGAATGTTGAAGAAAAGCTTGGAAAAGGCGACAAAGCAGAACTTGTCATTACGAGAGCCGACGGATCAAAAGACGTAAAGCTCATTCATGATTTTGAAAAAGGTGCAGGTATCGTTCAAAGCGTCCATAACGTAAACGATTCAATAGAAAGCTTCGCAAGGAGCTGCTTCAACTATGCTCTCGATCAGAAGAAGGATCTGTGGTTCGGAGCCAAGGATACGATATCCAAACAGTATGATCATACTTTTAAAGACATTTTCAATGATGTATTTGAAAAAGAGTATAAGGACAAGTTCGCAGAAGCGGGAATAGAGTATTTCTATTCGCTCATCGATGATATAGTTGCCCGCATCATGAAGAGTAAGGGAGGCATGATATGGGCGTGCAAGAACTATGACGGAGATGTTATGTCCGACATGATCAGTTCGGCATTCGGTTCGCTTGCAATGATGACATCCGTTCTTGTATCTCCCACGGGCGTGTATGAATACGAAGCTGCCCACGGTACTGTGCAGAGGCATTATTACAAGCATCTTAAAGGCGAGGAGACGAGCACGAACTCGGTTGCGACAATATTTGCATGGACCGGTGCTCTCAGAAAGCGCGGCGAGCTTGACGATATACATGATCTTGTAAGATTTGCCGACAAGCTTGAATTTGCCACACTGAGGACTATCGAAGAAGGTAAGATGACCAAGGATCTTGCGATGATAACATCAATGACTGAAACAGTTACACTCTCGTCACATGATTTTATCAAAGCTATAAGAAAGAATCTGGAAAACCTCTTGTAATGGATAACATCAGCATTTCACAGGCGGTCATCAAGAGACTGCCGAGATACTACAGATATCTTGGAGAACTGAATGATGAAGGCGTACAGAGGATAAGTTCGCGGGAACTGTCAGAGCTTATGCATGTGACGGCTTCTCAGATAAGGGCTGATCTTAATCATTTCGGCGGATTCGGACAGGTCGGTTACGGTTATAATGTACGTAACCTCTATGATGAGATCGGAAAGATACTAGGTCTCGATAAAGATCATAAGCTCGTTGTGATAGGTGCAGGTCATCTCGGGCAGGCACTTTCGAACTATGTGAATTTTGAACGGCGCGGCTTTCATATCATGGGGATCTTTGATAACGATCCGTCTCTTGTCGGCAAGAAGATAAGAGATGTTTACGTATCGCCCATGGAAGAACTTGAAAGCTTCATAAGGTCCAATGATATTGACATAGCGGTTCTTACGATACCGAAGACAAGCGCGGTGGCTGTTGCCGCAACGCTTGTTAAATGCGGGATAAAGGCAATATGGAATTTCGCTCATGTCGATCTGTCAGTACCTGATGATGTTATAGTGGAAAATGTTCATCTGTCGGAGAGTCTGATGACTCTCAGTTATAATATTACGAAGTGAGGAATTATGGCGGCTTCTCATGAAAAATTCAACAATGCCATAGGTTCTGTTAAGATCCCGATACTGATCCTTGACAATAAATGGCATCGCATATTCGGAAAGATGAATCCCACACAGGAGATCAAGGATCTTGAGAAGGAGCTTAGTGAGCTCATTAAACGTCAGGGTAAGCTTGTCAATGAGAACAAGGATCTCAAGAAGATAAAGAGTAATCTCATGTCTGAGATCGTTGACAACATTGACGGTGTTGATACAAGAGACAGTGATCAGGATGTTGACAAGAAACTCAATGATAACAAGCGTCTTATAAACGATGTCAACGAAAAACTCGACAACAATGAAGAAGAATTAAAGGATCTGCCGCGTGAGATAGATGCCGTAAACAAAAAGCTTATGCTTGCCACAATGGATCTGTGTTACGAAAGACTTCAGAGCAATACCGTCGAGATCGAAGAGATCGCCGAATGGGTCAAGGATAT
>JAFZQP010000062.1 GCA_017620345.1 Lachnospiraceae bacterium | reverse complement strand
TGGCTGCTTCATACGGCTGCGATATTTCAAAGCCCGCTACAAACGTTAAGGAAGCTATCCAGGCTACATACTTCGGATACCTTTGCTCGGTTAAGGAGCAGAACGGTGCAGCAATGTCACTCGGACGTACATCAACATTCATCGACTGCTACGCAGAGCGTGACCTCAAGAACGGAACGTTCACAGAGGAGCAGATCCAGGAGTTCGTTGATCACTTCATCATGAAGCTTCGTTGCGTTAAGTTCGCTCGTACACCTGAGTACAACCAGATCTTCGCAGGCGATCCCGTTTGGGTAACCGAGTCTATCGGTGGTATCGGTGTTGACGGACGTCACATGGTTACCAAGATGAGCTTCCGTTATCTCCACACACTTGAGAACCTCGGTGCAGCTCCCGAGCCCAACCTTACGGTTCTCTGGTCAACAAGACTTCCTCAGAACTTCAAGAAGTTCTGTGCTAAGACATCTATCAATACATCTTCGATCCAGTACGAGAACGATGATCTTATGAGACCTGTACACGGTGATGATTACGGTATCGCTTGCTGTGTATCCTCAATGGTCATCGGTAAGGAAATGCAGTTCTTCGGAGCACGTGCTAACCTTGCCAAGTGTCTCCTCTACGCTCTTAACGGCGGTATCGATGAGAAGACCAAGAAGCAGGTTGGTCCCAAGTATCGTCCTTATGACGGAGATGTTCTTGACTATGATAAGGTTATGGAACTGTTCATCGACATGGTTGAGTGGCAGGCAGATGTATATGTAAATACTCTTAACATCATCCACTACATGCATGACAAGTACTGCTATGAGAGAGCAGAGATGGCTCTTCATGACAGAGACGTTAAGAGATATTTCGCAACAGGTATCGCAGGTCTGTCGATCGTTGCAGATTCATTCTCAGCTATGAAGTACGCTAAGGTTGAGTGTATCAGAGACGAAGACGGTATCATCACAGACTTCAAGATCACCGGAGACTTCCCGAAATACGGTAATGATGATGATCGTGTTGATGCTATCGCGAAGGAAGTTGTTCATAAGTTCATGACAGCTATCAGACGTCACCATACATACAGGAACGGTATTCCTACAACGTCAATCCTTACCATCACATCAAACGTTACATACGGTAAGGCAACAGGTAACACACCTGACGGACGTCGTGCAGGACAGCCTTTCGCACCCGGTGCTAACCCGATGCACGGACGTGATACTCATGGTGCAATCGCATCACTTTCATCAGTATCAAAGCTTCCGTTCAACGATGCACAGGATGGTATCTCCAACACATTCACGATCATTCCTGGAGCACTCGGTAAGGAAGATCAGGTATTCGCAGGAGATATCGAGTTAGATTTAAATAAATAATGTAGACAGGAGGTGGTGTTATGGACCAGATTGATGATCTTGTAGCTTTTCTTGACGGTTCGGTTGAGTCCGGAGTCGGACACCTGAACGTTGATGTTGATGAAGCGCAGCAGGAGATGAGAAGCACCGAAACAATGGGCTGTACGGATTGCTCCAGAACACCTCTTGCATGCAGTGTCCCCACGCTTCATCAGGGACTTGATGACTATAGTTGATTAAAATAAAAAAGGAGGAAAATATCATGGCAGCAAATCAGGCACAGGTTGATAACCTGGTAAATCTTTTAGACGGATATGCAACAAAGGGTGGACATCACCTTAACGTTAATGTTCTTAACAGAGACACTCTTCTTGATGCTCAGGCTCATCCGGAGAACTATCCTCAGCTTACGATCAGAGTAAGCGGATATGCCGTAAACTTCATCAAGCTTACACCGGAGCAGCAGGCAGACGTAATCTCAAGAACGTTTCATGAGGCTATTTAATCTGATTTTATTTGGCAAGCCCGGGACTTATGTTCCGGGCTTGTTCATATGAAAGGAGCAGGATGACCAAAGGTCGCATACATTCACTCGAGAGTTTCGGAACCGTTGACGGACCCGGAACAAGATATGTCGTGTTCGTTCAGGGCTGTCCCATGAGATGCCTGTACTGTCATAATCCCGATACGTGGGCTATGACAGGCGGTGAGCTTATGGAGCCTGAATATATATTTGAGCAGTATCTGCATAACGAAGCGTTTTACAGGAACGGCGGGGGACTGACGGTAACGGGTGGCGAGCCCCTTATGCAGGTTGATTTTCTGATCGACCTGTTCACGCTGTGCAAGGAACACGGTGTGCATACATGCATAGATTCGTCGGGTATCGCATATCGTCCGGAGAACAGGGAGTTCATAGAAAAGCTGGATCGTCTTATGAAACTGACGGATCTTGTGATGCTCGATATCAAACATATAGATCCGGAAATGCATAAAAAGATAACCGGTCAGCCGAACGACGGTATACTCGCTTTTGCCCGGTATCTGTCGGATAAGGGAGTTGACATATGGATAAGACATGTCATTGTTCCGAACCTTACGGATGATGATAAATATCTGTATGACCTCGGTTATTTCATAGGAGGACTTAAGACGCTCAAGGCACTCGATGCGCTTCCTTACCATACAATGGGTAAGCCCAAGTATGAAAAACTCGGTATTGAATATCCTCTCGGGGATACGCCTCCGATGGACAAGAAGGATCTGGTCGCCAAAAAACAGGTGATCCTTGACGGCATCAAGGCAAGGAGAAAAGACGACGGAGTAGACCGTTGACCATGAGCTTTGCTGACAGATTAAATAAAAAGTTCAAGATAATACTGGCATCGGGATCCCCACGAAGAAAGGAACTGATGGAGCTGGCGGGTCTGGAGTTTGACATATGGCCTTCGGAAAAGGAGGAAACAGTCACTTCTTCGGTCCCGAGGGAAATATGCATGGAGCTGTCCCGACAAAAGGCGGAGGATGTGGCGGCATCCATCAGGACATATAATGATTCCCACCCCGATCTTGTCAGTCCTACGGATATGCTGATCATCGGTGCAGACACGATAGTCGCTCTGGAAGACACGGTATTCGGAAAGCCTAAGGATGAAGAAGATGCAAAAAGAATGCTTAAGGCCCTGTCAGATCATACTCACAGCGTCTATACCGGAGTTACCCTCGTATTCATGAGCAGCGGGGGACGTGTCGGAGAGCATGTGTTCTGTGAAGAGACGAAAGTTACATTCTGCAAACTTGATGAAGAGGATATAGATTCGTATGTTGCGACAGGAGATCCTCTTGATAAGGCAGGTTCCTACGGAGTCCAGACATCATCGGCAGTTTTTGTCAGATCGATAGAGGGTGATTTTTACAATGTTATGGGACTTCCGATCGCAAGACTGATGCAGGAACTGAAAATGATAGTGAACTAAATATATTGTTTTTAACGGCAGGATGATGTAAAATCATCTGGTGAGACCATAAGATGGATATGGCGATATTTGTTTATTTATAAAGGAGGGATTTAAAATGGCATTTGTTATCAAAGACGGATGTATCTCATGCGGAGCCTGCGCAGGACAGTGCCCTGTTGGTGCTATCGCTGAAGGCGACGGCAAGTACGAGATCGACGAGAATACATGTGTAAGCTGTGGAGCTTGCGCAGCACAGTGCCCTGTTGGTGCTATAGAGGAAAACTGATAGGCGTCTACGCTACAAAAATCAGGATGTCGACTGCATTTGCAGTCGGCATTTTCTTTTTTTCCCATTTGCGTTATAATATACTTTAATGGGTATCATGGCATATCATGCGATGTGCCGGAAGAGGTGTGAAGTGGGCAACAGCAACATCAGATTCAAGGGACAGATACGGACATATATCATGTGGCCGATGTGGATGACGATACTGGTCGTCGTATTTGCCCTTGCAATGTATTTTGTCGACGTCAGGGCCGGGGTTATGGCAACGGCGTTTGCCGTGATCTATGCGTCAGTTGCATTCTTCCTGTTTTTCCATAACAGGAACAAGGTGTTCAAGGATATGATATCCTTCGCGACCCAGTACGGACAGGTGCAAAAGCAATTGCTGCGTGATCTGGAGATACCGTATGCACTGCTTGATGAAGCCGGCAAGATCATATGGACGAACGATGCATTTGATCAGACGATGCAGCTGCCCAAGAAACACAGCAAGAGTATCACGACTCTTATACCCGAGATAACAAAAGAAAAGCTTCCCGGTATGGAGCATGAGACCGAGATAATAATAACCGTGGACGGGCATGATTTTCGCGCCAGCATGAACAAGGTGTCGATGGAAGCTCTCATGGATGCACCGGAAGCAGTCGAGGCTGTTGATTACGACAGCTATCTGATAGCTCTGTACATGTTTGATGTTACAGAGGTCAATTCCCTTTCCAGGCAGATCGAAGAACAGAAGATGGTATGCGGACTCATCTACATGGACAACTATGATGAGGCGCTTGAGAGTGTTGACGAGGCAAGAAGGTCGCTTGCTGTCGCGCTCATCGACAGACAGATCAACAAGAAGTTCAAGAACATTGATGCCATAGTCAAGAAGCTCGAAAAAGACAAGTTCCTTGTCATTATGACACGAAGGGACCTTAACGGCATGATCGAGAGCCGGTTTGACATACTTGAAGAAGTCAAGAATGCCAACATCGGTAATGAAGTATCGTTTACGCTGTCGATAGGTATCGGTGCGGGAAGCGACTCACTGCTGCAGAACTACGATTATGCAAGGACAGCCATAGATCTTGCTCTCGGTCGCGGAGGCGATCAGGCGATAATCAAGACAGATGATGAGATCAGCTACTACGGCGGTAAGCGTGAGATGACCGGCAAGAATACGAGGGTCAAGGCAAGAGTCAAAGCCCACGCATTCCGTGAGATCATAGAAAACAGCGATCACATCATGATAATGGGTCACCGCATACTGGACGTGGATGCTTTCGGTTCGTCGGTCGGTATATACCGCGTGGCGAAGACCTTTAATAAGAAAGTAAGCATAGTGGTCGATGAGGTCACAACATCGATCCGTCCGATGATAGAGATGCTCAGACATGACGGACATCATGAAGAGGGTGTATTTGTTTCGAAAGAAAAAGCGATAGAGATCGCATCGTCATCGGATTGTACGCTCGTTGTCGTTGATGTTAACAAGCCGAGTTATACGGGCTGTCCCGAACTGCTGACACTGTGTCATACGATAGTTGTGCTCGATCATCACAGACAGGGAGCCGAGAAGATAGAGGCCGCAACGCTGTCATATGTTGAGCCGTATGCATCATCCGCTGCCGAGATGGTATCGGAAGTACTGCAGTATATCAGCGATAACGTCAAGCTCATGCCTGAGGAAGCGGATTGTCTGTATGCCGGCATGATGATAGATACGAACAATTTCATGACCAAGACAGGTGTCAGAACATTTGAAGCGGCTGCATATCTTCGCAGGAACGGTGCGGATGTTACAAGAGTCCGCAAGATGTTCCGTGACGATGCCGCATCATATAAGGCAAAGGCAGAGATAGTCAGCACGGCCGAGATATATGACGGCGCATTTGCGATCGCGATCACGCCTGATACTATTGTTGAAAGCCCTACGATAATAGGTGCGGAAGCTGCCAACGAGCTGCTCAATATAGGCGGTATCAGGGCATCATTCGTTCTTACGATGCATCAGGGCGAAGTGTACATCAGTGCGCGTTCGATCGATGATATCAATGTCCAGGTCATCATGGAAAAGCTTGGCGGAGGCGGACACATGAACGTTGCCGGCGCCCAGCTGTCTGACGTATCGACAGAAGATGCCAGGAAAGCTCTTATCAAAGTATTGCATGATATGAAGGAAGAAGGAGATCTTTAATGAAAGTCATATTATTAGAGGATGTTAAGTCCGTCGGAAAAAAAGGCGATGTTGTTGAAGTATCGGACGGATACGCCAAGAATTTCATATTCAAGAAAAAACTCGGAAAGCTCGCGGATTCGAAGAACATGAACGATCTGAAGCTTCAGAAGGCAAATGAGGAAAAACTGGCGGCGCAGAATCTTGCTGCGGCACAGGATTTTTCCAAGGAGATAGAAAAGAAAACAGTAGTCGTTAAGCTTAAAGCCGGAGAAGGCGGCAAGCCCTTCGGAAGCGTATCGAGCAAGGAGATCGCTCAGGAAGCAAAGACACAGTTTGATATGGACATAGATAAGAAGAAGATCGTACTTGCAGAGCCGATCAAAGCATTCGGAACATTCGAAGTGCCGGTAAAACTTCACACGCAGGTTACGGCAACGCTCAAAGTTAAAGTGGAGGAGTGCTGAGCATGGATGAAGCTGTCCTCAAAAAACTGCCGCCTCACCACAAGGAGTCTGAAAGAGGCGTTGTGGGGGCGATGATGCTGGATCGTGACGCAGCCATAATCGCAATGGGCGCTCTTACAACGGATGATTTTTACCTCAAGGAATGTGCGTATGTGTTTGATGCGGTAAAGTCTGTTGTGGATGAGGGCGCGACAGTCGATCCGACAACGGTGTCCAACAGGCTTATGGAGATGAACGCTCCCGCGGAGATCGCATCCGGAGAGTTTCTTCGGAACCTGTGCATGTGGGCATCAACCGCCGCGACTATCGAACAGCATATAGACATAGTCAAGAAAAAATCCCTGCTTCGAAAGATGATAAAACTTTCGCAGGATATAGAGAATAAATGCTACTCCGACTCGGGAGATGCGGACTTCATTCTTGAAGAAGCCGAGAAAAAAGTATTCGAGATCACCAACAGCAAGAACACGGCCGATCATGTGCCGATCAGACAGATCGTCAAGGAAGCCGTTGAGAAGATCGGGATAGCAGCAAGAACAGACGGAGTCGTTACGGGCGTAGCGACGGGTTTTTCCGATCTTGATTACAAGACTGCGGGACTTCAGCCGTCGGATCTGGTACTGATAGCTGCAAGACCATCAATGGGTAAGACCGCTTTTGTTCTTAATGTTGCACAGCACATCTGTTTCAAGGACAAAAAGGGTGCGGTCATCTTTTCTCTGGAAATGTCGAGGCAGCAGCTTGTGAACCGTCTGCTGTCGCTCGAATCACATGTTAATTCCAATTCGATCAGAAACGGAAACGTATCCGCCAAGGACTGGGAAGGCATCATAGAAGGTGCCAGCGTCATAGGCGAATCCAAACTGATAATAGACGATACTCCCGGAATATCCGTCGGGGAACTTCGGAGCAAATGCCGTAAATACAAGGCCGAAAACAAGGATCTGGCCGTTATCATAATCGACTATCTGCAGCTCATGTCAGGTTCCGGAAGATCCGATTCCAGGCAGCAGGAGATATCGGATATATCAAGGTCTTTAAAAGCACTTGCAAGAGAACTGAACATCCCTGTTGTTGCTCTGTCGCAGCTGTCCCGTGCGGTTGAGAAGCGTGACGATCACAGGCCGATGCTGTCGGACCTTCGTGAATCAGGTGCCATAGAGCAGGATGCCGATGTTGTTATGTTCCTGTATCGTGATGATTATTACAATCATGATACGGATAAAAAGGGAATAGCGGAAGTCATAATAGCCAAGCAAAGAAACGGCCCCATAGGTACGGTCGAACTCGTATGGTTGCCTGATCTGACCAAATTTGCCAACAAGGCAAAGAGCTAGGAAAAGGAGATTTGCATGGACAAGCCGATTTTGTATCGTAAACGCATCATTCCGGAAGAAATAGTCCTGCTTGACAAGGACGAGGTACTGTTTCGGGACGAGGGGCATATCGTGACCAGATGGAATGCGATAAGACCGAAGAAGGTACTTCATCACGGATGTTCATGCTATTTTCTGAAGGAGGGTTTTAAGGTCAGCAAGTTCTACCGCGAGGACGGGGAGCTGATGTATTGGTATTGCGACATAATCGACTATACGTATGATCCGAAGGATAATTCATATGTGTTCACGGATCTGCTCGCGGATGTTCTCATATATCCCGATAAGAGGGTCGAGGTGGTTGACGTCGGAGAGATAGCGGATGCACTCACGGACGGTACATTGTCGGTGGAAAAGATGATACCGGCGCTCCGGAGCCTTGATATGCTGCTGAAGCTCATATACTCGGGAGAGTTTAAGAAGATACAGGATATGATAAACAGTATAGAAGAAGGAAACGGGCCTGCGTGATGAACACGATACACAAAAGTGTGGATCCGGAGAGCATCGATGCATCGGTCATGGATGAAGCCGGAAGTATCATACGCAGCGGCGGACTTGTTGCGTTCCCCACGGAAACGGTTTACGGACTGGGCGGGGATGCACTTAATCCGGCTTCCTCAAGGAAGATATACGAAGCGAAGGGAAGACCGTCGGATAACCCGCTCATAGTGCATATCGCTGATATGGGTGATCTTGAGAAGATAGCGGAAGATATTCCCGATGTCGCATATGCCCTTGCAGACAGGTACTGGCCCGGACCTCTTACGATGATATTTAAAAAGAATTCCGTTGTTCCTTCCGAGACAACGGGAGGACTTGATACGGTAGCGGTAAGGTTTCCGTCACACCCGGTGGCACAGGCTTTTATCAGGGCAGCCGGAGGATATATCGCAGCTCCTTCCGCAAACATTTCCGGAAGACCTTCGCCCACGACCGGAGATCATGTCAGGGCTGACATGGATGGGCGGATCGATATGATTATAGATTCGGGACCGTGTGATATAGGGCTTGAATCCACGATAATAGATCTGTCGTCGGATGTTCCGATGATGTTGCGTCCGGGATTCGTAAGCGCTGATATGTTAAGGGAAGTTCTGGACGAACTTGATACGGACCCGGCAGTTTATCGCGAGGTCGGTCCGGATACGAAGCCTAAAGCTCCGGGAATGAAGTACAGGCACTATGCCCCGAAGGGGAAGGTTACGATCGTATCGGGCAAAAAAGACGATGTTGTAAGGTACATCCGGGAAAAACTTGATGAGGATAGCGGCAGAGTAAAAACGGCTGTGCTTTCGGATTCAGACGATCGGGAACAGTATGAACGGGCTGATCTTGTCGCGGATATGGGAGACAGGAATGACGAAGCGGCTATAGCTTCAAGGCTCTACGATGTACTGCGAAAATGTGATGATGAAGATATAGAGGAGATCTATTCTGAAGAGTTCAATACCCCGCAGCTCGGGCAGGCCATAATGAACAGGCTGATCAAGGCAGCGGGACACAATATTGTAAAGGTTTAGGAGAGATGAGATGAAGATTGCGATAGGTGCCGATCACGGCGCATTTGACAGAAAAGCGGAGGTGATAGAGCATTTACGCTCTGCAGGTCATGAGGTTAAGGACTTCGGGACATACACCCCCGACAGTTGCGATTATCCTGCCATAGGAAGAAGCGTTGCCGAGGCGGTGGCTTCGGGAGAGTATGACAGGGGCATTGTGATGTGCACAACGGGAATAGGGATTTCCATCGTGGCAAACAAGGTACGCGGCATCAGATGTGCTCTTTGCTCGGATGTAACAAGTGCAAGACTTACGAGGATGCATAACGATGCAAATATGCTTTCGATGGGAGCGGGGATAATAGGCCCGAACCTTACGATGGATATAGTAGATACATTCTTGAACACTGAATTTTCAAATGAAGAAAAGCACGTCAGAAGGATTTCGCAATTAAAAGAGATGGAGGACAAGGCATGAAACAGTATCCGGGAATCGACAACATTTACGTAATGGATCATCCGCTCATTCAGCACAAGATCGGGTATATCAGAAGGACTGATACGGGGACGAAGGATTTTCGCCAGACGATCGGTGAGATAGCGATGCTCATCTGCTATGAGGCTACGAGAAATCTGGAGCTTGAGGATGTACAGATAGAGACCCCGATCTGCGCAACGACAGCCAAGACACTTAAGGGTAAAAAGATGGCGATCGTTCCGATACTTCGTGCAGGACTCGGAATGGTGGATGGAATGCTGAGCCTAATTCCTACGGCAAAGGTCGGACATATCGGCCTGTACCGCGATCCCGCAACATTAAAGCCTGTTGAGTATTACTGCAAGCTGCCTGAGGACTGCGCGAACAGGGAAGTGTTCGTGGTGGATCCGATGCTCGCAACGGGCGGATCTTCAAGTGCGGCGATCACGATGCTCAAGAACAAGGGATGCACACATATACATTTCATGTGCATAATCGGAGCACCCGAGGGTGTTGAAGTCATGCACAGGGATCATCCGGATGTTGATGTTTATATAGGAGCTCTTGATGAGAAGCTCAATGACCATGGTTATATAGTTCCCGGTCTCGGTGATGCGGGAGACAGGATTTTCGGTACGAAATGATGAGTGACAAGAGACAGGATTACATTTCATGGGATGAGTATTTTATGGCGGTGGCCAAGCTTGCCGGCATGAGATCAAAGGATCCCAACACACAGGTCGGAGCATGTATCGTAAGTGAGGATAACAAGATCCTGTCAATGGGATACAACGGTTTTCCGAGAGGATGTTCCGATGATGATTTTCCGTGGGCGAGAGAGGGAGAGACTCTAGAGACCAAGTATGTGTATACGGTCCACAGCGAACTGAACGCGATACTCAATTACAGGGGCGGCAGTCTTGAGGGCGCCAAGCTCTATGTAACGCTGTTTCCGTGTAATGAATGCGCCAAGGCGATAATCCAGAGCGGGATCAAAAAGATCATCTACGACTGTGATAAATACAGCGCGACCGATCCCACTATAGCATCCAAAAAGATGCTGGATGCAGCGGGCGTATCTTATTACAGATACGAGCCTTCGGGAAGAGAACTTACGATATCGGTATAGTATGCACAAACGCACACCCGGATACAACTTAATAGCTTATCTTCTGTGCGCGGTCTGCATTTTCTCCTGTATGGCAAAAGAGGAGACGGTAAATGTTCACGCCTCGGTTGAGAGTACGTCCAAGAAGATTAAGGAAGCCGAAGAACTTAAAAAAGCGACCGAACAGATGAAGGATGCGACCGAGCAGAAGAAGGAAGGTCTCGTGGATCAGAAGCAGGAGCTTGAGTCGTATCTTAGCGAACTAAACGATAACCTGACGAAGATCACCGAGAACATCGGAGAGATAGAAGACAGGATCTCTGACAAGCAGGAAGAGATAACACATGCCGAGGAGGAACTTGAAGCAGCCAGGAGCGAGGAAGAGGTTCAGTATGAACTGATGAAGAAGCGTATCAAGTTCATGTATGAGCGGGGAGACAGAACGCTTGTTTCAACATTCTTCAGGGCAAGAAGTTATGCCGATTTTCTCAATAAGGCAGAATACACTACCCGCGTTGAGGATTACGATAAAAAGATGTACGACAACCTCGCACAGATCCGCAAGGATGTTGAGGAAAAAGAATCGGTACTGAAGGAAGAGGAGGAACAGCTCCAAAGCCTTAAAAGACAGGCACAGACGGAAGAAAAGAAAGTCAATAATCTTGTGACTTCCACGAACGGGTCGATCGCACAGACCGACGGACAGATATCGGCTGCCGAGCTTGAGACGGCTGCATATGAGGCGGAGCTTGCGGCACAGGAGGAGAACCTGGCGGCACTTAGAAAACAGCTCGCGGAGGAACAGGCAATGATCGCCAAGGCTTCCAAGATGGCATGGCGCGATATATCCGAGCTGGAGTTCCAGGACGGGGACAGAGACCTTCTTGCGTGCCTTATATATTGTGAAGCGGGTAACCAGCCATACACCGGACAGGTTGCGGTCGGAGCGGTAGTCATCAACCGCGTAAGATCTGCCGCATACCCCAATACCGTTTCGGGTGTCATATATCAGAGAGGACAGTTCTCGCCTGTAGGAAGCGGAAGGCTGGCCACGAGACTTGCGCTCGGAGCCACGTCGGCATGTTATCAGGCGGCTGACGAAGCCATGAGAGGAGCCACTCCGGTCGGCAACTGCCTGTACTTCAGGACCGTCATTCCGCAGATAAACGGAACCATAATCGGGGACCATGTATTTTACTGATGATATGTCATATGTATAGACTTTTTGCGGATTCGCGGTTATAATTTATTAATGTGACCTGAGAGGACAGTAATTGAAGTATCAAAAAGAAGTGTTTCGCAGTTTTACGGTAGTGCTGCAGTTTGGTATCAATATGATAGTTCCAATACTGCTGTGCACATTTGCAGGGATATTTCTTGACAGACTCTTCTCCACTTCATTCATAGTGATCATCATGTTCTTTTTGGGAGCCCTGGCAGGCTTTCGGAACATATTCGTTATCGCAAAGAACATGAACAGGCATACGACCCATTTGGGAAGCGATACGGATGCTAAGGTCTCGGGTAACAACGAAGAAGATTTTGCGGAAAAGATGGACAGGGTATACAGGGATCACATGAATGAATAGGCTCAGGATCATCCTCAGAGAAAATCATACCCTCCATGAGATGATGACAGGTATAGCGGCTGCCAATGCAGTCCTTGCGATCATCGCACTGCTTGTTGATAACAGAAGAGCTGCACTTACTGCAGTTGCCATAGGGACGATAACCGCGATCGTGTATACGATCCACATGGCAGTCACGGTTGATGATGCGCTTTGTCTTGATGAAAAAGGTGCGGCAGCACAGCTTCGCAAGAACATGCTGATAAGATATCTGTTCGTGTGCGTTGTTGTGGCCGTAAGTTTATACACGAAGGTTGCCGATCCGGTATTTATGGTGATATCGGTGATCACGATCAAAGCAGGTGCTTACCTGCAACCTTTCGTACATAGAATATTCAGTAGGAGGAAAGATAATTGAACGGTGTTCTTTTGGCATCAGATGTCAACTTCATGATCAAGGGAATATTCTCTTATCAGTTGTTTGGACATACTGTCTGGATCACGACGACTCATGTCAGTCTTCTGATAGTTTTTCTGCTGTTCGTAGTATTTTCATTATGTGCTCACCGTGTGATCGTAAATGCAGATCCCTACGCCAAGCCCGGTACGTTCCAGAATATCGTCGAGCTTATGGTAGAGATGCTCGATAAC
This sequence comes from Lachnospiraceae bacterium, assembly GCA_017620345.1. The sequence continues at coordinate 28,958 of JAFZQP010000062.1, read as the reverse complement.
ATGATCACGGGCTGTATGGGCAAGAGCGCGCCCAAATTCCTCGGTTACATTTCGACATTATTCGCTTTTATCCTTGTGAGCAACATCTCGGGACTTCTCGGACTTCGTCCGCCCACAGCCGATTACGGCGTTACGTTCCCGCTCGGTGTTATCACATTCTGTCTTATTTTCTTCAACAAGATCAAGCATCAGGGTGTGGGAGGATTCCTCAAGGGATTGTGTGATCCCTGGCCGATATGGGCTCCGATCAATATCATCGGAGATATAGCGGTTCCGGTATCCATTTCCCTGCGTCTGTTTGCAAATATACTGTCAGGAACGGTCATGATGGCACTTGTCTACGGCCTGCTTTCCAAGATAGCATGGGGATGGCCGGGATTCCTGCATCTGTATTTTGACCTGTTCTCAGGTGCGATCCAGACGTACGTATTCTGCATGCTGACGATGACATACGTGGCTGACGCGATTGGAACTGCAGATTAGGGATACCGCGAAGCGGAGGGACCCTTGTCTGCACCGCGAGAGCCTATCGACGAAGTCGATCCAAATGCTCGAGCGTCCTTAAGTAATATATAAAAAAATTCAGTCATAAAAAACAGGAGGAAATCACATGAACATTTCAGGTCAGGAGTTTATTTTCGGTTGCTCGGCGATCGGCGCAGGTCTTGCTGTTATAGCAGGTATCGGCCCCGGTGTAGGTCAGGGTATCGCAGCGGGACATGCAGCAGCAGCTGTAGGACGTAACCCCGGTGCAAAGTCTGATGTTACATCTACGATGCTTCTTGGTCAGGCAGTTGCCGAGACGACAGGTCTGTACGGCCTGCTCATCGCGATGCTGTTATTATTCGTTAAGCCTTTTACATGATCATAAGGAGGCATTAGAATGGAACGTCTTTTTGACTTGGATTTCCAACTGCTTCATGATGCAGTCATCACAGCGGTTGCCGTATTCGTTCTGTTCCTTTTCATGTCCTACATGCTGTTTAAACCGACGCGCGAACTGCTTCGCAAGCGTCAGGAGAGGATAGAGGCCGACCTTGATTCCGCAAGATCGGATAAGGATGATGCAGAGGCTCTGAAGAACGAGTATGAAGCAAAGATGGCAAACGCCCAGAAGGATGCAGATGCAGTTCTTGCCGAGGCGCGCCAGAAAGCTGTCAAGAATGAAGAAATGATCATATCCCAGGCCAAAGATGAAGCAGCGGGTATCATCCGTCAGGCTCACAATGAGGCGGAACTTGAAAAACGCAAGGCTGCCGATGAGGTTAAGACGCAGATCATAGATGTTGCGTCACTGTTGGCCGGCAAGGTTGTCGCAGCGGGTATCGATACGAAGATTCAGGATTCACTCATTGAAGAGACCCTGAAAGAAGTAGGTGAGAGCACATGGCAAAGCTAGTCACGAAAACCTATGCGGATGCACTTTTCCAGCTTGCTGTGGAAGAGAACAGAGTTGACGAGTTTTATCAGGAGGTGTCACAGCTTCAGAAGATCCTGGAGGACAATCCGGATCTGGCGAAGGTCATGAGTCACCCGAGCGTTGATAAGAACGAAAAGCTCGCAGCCATCAGGAATATCTTCACGGGCAGAGTCTCGGGAGAGTTATGCGGGCTTCTCTTTCAGGTTGTGGAAAAGGGCCGTTATGAGGAGATCGACGGGATCCTTGCCTGCTTTATCGACGAGGTCAAGGAATATAAGAAGATTGGCGTGGCGACGGTTCTCACACCCACGGCTCTTACTGATGCGCAGAAAAAACGCATAGAGCAAAAGCTCCTCGATACTACCGATTATGTTAAGATGGAGATCGATTACAAGATCGATGAATCTCTTATCGGGGGCATGAGGATCAGGATCGGTGACAGAGTTATCGATAGCAGTATATCCACTAAGATAAATGAACTGGCGAAGAGTCTTCGCCGGATTCAGATAAGTACAGTATAGAAAGGTAAAAGATCCATGAATTTAAGACCAGAAGAGATCAGTTCGGTAATCAAGGATCAGATCAAGAGATACGCAGATAATCTGGAGGTATCCGAAGTCGGAACAGTTATCCAGGTGGCTGACGGTATTGCACGTGTACACGGTCTTGAAAAGGCGATGCAGGGTGAACTTCTCGAGTTCCCGAACGAAGTATACGGCATGGTCATGAACCTCGAGGAAGACAACGTAGGTGCGGTTCTGCTCGGTGCGGGGTCCATCAACGAGGGAGACACGGTCAAGACTACGGGACGTGTCGTAGAGGTTCCTGCAGGCGATGCATTGCTCGGACGTGTTGTAAATGCACTCGGACAGCCAATCGACGGTAAGGGTCCGATACAGACGGATAAATACCGCAGGATCGAGCGTGTTGCGAGCGGCGTTATCACGAGAAAATCAGTTGATACACCTCTTCAGACCGGTATCAAGGCGATCGATTCGATGATCCCAATCGGACGCGGACAAAGAGAGCTTATCATCGGTGACAGACAGACCGGTAAGACGGCTATCGCCATCGATACAATAATCAACCAGAAGGGTCAGAACGTTAAGTGTATCTATGTTGCGATCGGACAGAAAGCATCTACAGTCGCATCGATAGTCAAGACACTTGAAGAGTTCGGAGCCATGGCATATACGACAGTAGTCGCATCGACCGCAAGTGAGATGGCGCCCCTTCAGTACATCGCACCTTACAGCGGATGCGCTATAGGTGAAGAGTGGATGGAAAAAGGTGAAGATGTTCTGGTCATATACGATGACCTGAGTAAGCATGCAACGGCGTACAGAACACTTTCACTCCTGCTCCGTCGTCCGCCCGGACGTGAAGCATATCCCGGTGATGTATTCTATCTCCATTCAAGACTGCTTGAGCGTGCAGCAAGAATGAGCGAAGAATACGGCGGAGGTTCCCTTACGGCGCTGCCTATCATTGAGACACAGGCAGGTGACGTATCGGCATACATTCCCACGAACGTTATTTCCATCACGGATGGTCAGATATATCTTGAGACCGAAATGTTCAATTCAGGTTTCCGTCCTGCCGTTAATGCGGGACTGTCCGTATCGCGTGTCGGCGGTGCTGCGCAGATCAAGGCAATGAAGAAGATCTCGGCACCTATCCGTACGGAACTGGCACAGTACAGAGAACTTGCCGCTTTCGCACAGTTCGGATCGGAACTTGACGCGGATACGAGAGAGAAGCTGGCACAGGGTGAAAGGATCAAGGAAGTTCTCAAGCAGGGTCAGTACAAGCCCATGCCGGTAGAGTTCCAGGTTCTTATCATTTACGTAGTTACGAGAAGATTCCTTCTGGATGTTCCGGTAGACCGGATCGGTGATTTTGAGAATGAGTTCTTTGAGTATATCAAGACAAGTTATCCCGAGATACCCGAGTCGATCAGGAATACAAAAGAACTTTCGGAAGAGATGGAAGAAAAGCTCAAGAAGGCTATAGAAAACTTCAAGGCTGATTTTCTTAAATAAGAAACAGGGAGGGTGTAGATAATGGCGTCGATGCGCGACATCAAAAGACGTAAAACAGGAATACAGTCTACCCAGCAGATAACCAAGGCCATGAAGCTTGTATCAACCGTCAAGCTTCAGAGAGCCAAGGCACGAGCAGAACAGAGCAAGAACTATACGATGCTCATGTACGATACGATAGTTTCGATCATAAACAAGTCGGGATATATCGATCATCCGCTCATGAAGCCCAACGGCTCAAACAAGAAGGCAGTCATCCTGATCACATCGAACCGCGGTCTTGCCGGCGGATACAACAGCAACATCATCAAGCTGATCACGACAAGCGGATGGAGCACGGATGATACGGTAATATATGCGATAGGAAAGAAGGGCCGTGACGGCGTCAGGAGAAGAGGCTATGAGATAGCCTTTGAGAGTGCCGACATGATCGAGGAACCGATATATGCCGACGCAATGGATCTGGCCGACGACCTTCTTCAGAAATATATCGATGGGCAGATCGGTGAGATCTACATTGCATATACGATATTCAAGAACACGGTAGTACATATCCCCAAGCTTCAGAAACTGCTCCCGCTCGGCAAGGAAAGCACACCTACCGAATCCGTGGCGGGACATGAAGGAGAGGAGACGACGCTTCCCGATGCCGAACAGGAAAGTGCCAAGCGTGCGCTCATGACATATGAGCCTGATTCGGATGAGGCGCTCTCGGCGATCATACCGAAGTATGTCACCAGCCTGATATACGGTGCGCTGATCGAAGCGGTCGCAAGTGAGAACGGGGCCAGAATGCAGGCAATGGATTCGGCTACCGATAATGCTGAAAAGATGATATCGACGCTTGAGCTTCAGTACAACCGGGCAAGACAGGGCGCGATAACACAGGAGCTCACCGAAATAATCGGGGGAGCTGAAGCTCTCGGTTGATAGGAGGAGAAAACAGTGGCAGATAATAACACAGGTAAGATTACACAGATCATCGGTGCGGTGCTTGACGTTAAGTTCTCCGAAGGAACACTTCCGGAGATCAACGAAGCCATCAGCGTAAAACGTGATGACGGCAGCACACTTGTTGTTGAGGTTGCTCAGCATCTTGGTGATGATACGGTACGCTGTATCGCCATGGGACCGACGGACGGTCTTGTAAGAGGAATGGAAGCAGTGGCAACAGGCGCTCCCATATCGGTTCCGGTCGGAGAAAATACTCTCGGCAGGATCTTTAACGTTCTCGGTGAACCGATAGATAACAAACCGGCTCCCAAGGTAGAGAAGCGTTTTCCGATACACCGTAAGGCACCTTCGTTTGAAGAGCAGTCAACATCTGCGGAGATGCTTGAGACAGGTATCAAGGTCGTTGATCTTCTGTGTCCTTATCAGAAGGGTGGTAAGATCGGTCTGTTTGGTGGTGCCGGCGTAGGTAAGACGGTCCTCATTCAGGAACTTATCAGAAACATAGCGACAGAGCACGGCGGATATTCGGTATTTACCGGTGTTGGAGAGCGTACAAGAGAAGGTAACGATCTGTACCACGAGATGACGGACTCGGGCGTTATCGATAAGACGACGATGGTGTTCGGTCAGATGAACGAGCCGCCCGGAGCCAGAATGAGAGTTGGACTTGCAGGTCTTACGATGGCAGAGTATTTCCGTGATGAGGGTGGTAAGGACGTACTCCTCTTCATTGACAATATTTTCAGATTTACACAGGCAGGTTCGGAAGTGTCGGCACTTCTCGGACGTATGCCTTCAGCCGTAGGTTACCAGCCTACTTTGCAGACGGAGATGGGTGCTCTTCAGGAGCGTATCACATCGACAAAGAACGGATCCATCACTTCGGTTCAGGCTGTATACGTGCCCGCCGATGACCTGACAGACCCGGCACCTGCAACAACATTTGCACATCTGGATGCAACAACGGTTTTGAGCCGTTCGATAGTTGAACTTGGTATCTATCCTGCGGTAGATCCGCTTGAGTCAACATCGAGAATACTCGATCCGAGAGTTGTGGGTGAGGATCATTACAGAGTAGCAAGAGGAGTACAGGAGATACTTCAGAGATATAAGGAACTTCAGGATATCATCGCTATCCTCGGTATGGATGAACTGTCTGAGGATGACAAGATCACGGTATCAAGAGCCAGAAAGGTTCAGCGTTTCCTGTCACAGCCGTTCTTCGTAGCAGGACAGTTTACCGGACTTCCCGGAAGATATGTATCCGTTGCGGATACGATCAGAGGCTTCGATGAGATCCTCTCCGGTAAGCACGATGATATTCCGGAAAGCTTCTTCCTCAGCACCGGAGCTATCGAGGACGTTTTGGAGAAGTACGAGAACAGCAGGAAATAAGGAGTTGTTATGGCAGGTACATTTCATCTCAAGATCACCAGCCCCGACAGGATCTTTTTCGAGGGCGAAGTGACGATGGTGGAGATAAACACAACGGAAGGACAGATCGGTGTTCTTCCAAACCATATACCGCTTACAAGTGTGCTGGCTCCCGGAGTATGCTATCTGCATGTTCCGGACGGCGACCCGAAGGTCTGTGCCATACATGGCGGATTTTTCGAGATACTGCAGGATTCGATGACGATACTCGCGGAGGTATGCGAATGGCCGGATGAGATCGATGTCGGGAGGGCGGAAGCCGCCAGAGTCCGCGCAGAAAGACGATTGTCGGAAGACAGGGACGGAACCGACATGACTCGTGCGATCCTTGCGCTTAAGAGAAGCGTGGCGAGGATCGAAGCAGCTGGGAAATGATTTTTGGTGACGGCGAAGGATACTTCGTCGTCACACTTTTATTCAAATGGATCGTAGCAAAGTAATCAGAAGAGTAATAAAGCTTGCCGTCACATCGGTATTGTTCCTGATATCGCTGTTCGTGTCCAACATTGTCCTGAACAGGGGCAATACGGACATGACTGCCGAGATGGCCGGCGCAACGCTCCCAATCGTATATATGAACGTCAATGACGAATATATCAATCCGCTCCATGGCTATACGGCCGAAATGGAGGGGAATTTTATGCGTGGGCCGATCACTCCTCTCATGGCAAACAGATCGATCTCGTTCCGCGCAGATCTGTATGATGCCGTCATAGCAAAAGTCTCATATGAGGTAAGGCCCGTTGATATGTCAAGGCTGATTGAAGAGACTGAAGTGTCTGATTTTTCATATGAAGGTGATGTGATATATGCGACGGCTACACTCAAGGATCTTATCGAGGACGATACCGAATATATGCTTGTGATCAAGCTTACAACATCGGGCGGCGAAGTCATCAGATATTATGCGAGAGTCATAAACAGGGCCGAACTGTATCTGTCCGAGAAGATGGAATTCGTACGGACTTTTTCCGATAAGACGATGGACGGAGCCAATGCACCCGATCTGAAAAAATATATGGAGTCCAACGCCGAGGGTGATAACAGCAGCTATGCTTATGTCAATATCCACTCAAGCTTCAATCAGCTGACATGGGGAGATCTGTCGCCCAAAGTCATTACCGATAAGGACTTAGAACTCTTGGAGATAGATGAGACCACTGCTTCTATCAGACTGAAGTATCAGGTCGAGATAATGTCGGAGAAGCATAACGTCAGTGAATATTTCCGCCTGCAACGCGGTAAGAGAATGTTCCTGATGGATTATGAGCGGATAATGGATCAGGTATTTGACGAGGAGAAAAACGTTGTCATCAACGGTAAGATAATCCACGGCATGATACATGAAAAACCGGTCCGCATAGAGAACAGTAACGGATCGATATATGCATTTGTACAGCAGGGTGATCTGTATTCATACAATATCTCATCCCAGACCCTTTCAAGACTGTTCGCGTTTGATGACAAGGCCAATGATGATGCAAGGACAAGGTATGATGCGCACGGGATAAAACCGCTGTATATCGACGGTGTGGGAAACGTGACTTTTATCGTCTACGGATACATGAACCGCGGCAACAATGAAGGTAAGATGGGTGTGGCGCTGTATTACTACGACTGCGCGGTCAACACTATCGAGGAGCAGCTGTTCATTCCTTATACGAAGTCATATGAGGTTCTGGAAAAAGAGGTACAGAGTCTTGCGTACGTAAGCCCACGAAACAGAATGTACATACTGCTTGACGGGAGCGTCTACACGATCAATATCGCAACAAGAGAATATGAAGTCATGCAGGACCGTATAAGCGAGACGGGATTTTTCTCATCGGATGATGAGAGTACGATAGCATGGCAGACAGTGGATTCGGTCATCGAACGAACGGAGATACAGCTGTTCAAGCTTGACAGCATGAGCCCGTCCGTTATCGCCGCACCGGCCGGAGAGATAGTGATACCTCTCGGGTTCATGGACAATGATGTTATATACGGAGAGGCAAAGATAAGCGATATCACGACAGACTACACCGGCAAGACCGTTATTCCGATGTACTGCGTAAAGATACAGGATCAGAACGGAAATATCCTTAAGGATTACAGGCAGGACGGGATTTATGTGCTCGGTCTTGAAAAGAATGATAACATGCTCATCCTCTCCCGCGTGATGCGCGATCAGGAGACAGGTGAATTTATCGCCGCAGACGATGATCAGATCGTAAACAACAAAACACAGACCACGCTTAAAAATACGCTTTCAAGTGTCGTAACAGAGAGCACGGAGACAACGTACCAGACAGTGCTTTACAAGGCAGGCGATGCGGACGGATCCGGAGTCAAGGTGACCAATCCCAAAGAGGTCGTGTTTGAAGGAAGCAGAGACGTTGATCTTACAAATAATGACCCGCTAAAGAGATATTATGTATATGCAAAGGGTGAGCTTACCGGAATATACACATCTGCTTCAGAGGCGGTAAATGACGCCAGCGATCTGTACGGGGTTGTGGTAAACAAGCAGATGAAATATGTGTGGGAGAAGGGAAACCGCAAGACAAACGCAAGACTGTCCGATGCGGAGATAACCGCATCCTCTGCAAAAGAGACTTCGGGCGAGGACGAAGTTGAATCCGAAACAGAGGAGGAGCCGACGGAAGACAGTTCACTGGTCATATATACAAAGTGTCTTGATACGATGCTCAAGTACGGAGGAGTATACAAGAGTACGGAGGAAGAGGTCAGGACCAAGTCGATCGTAAGGGTATTGTCTGATAATCTTGATGCGGATGTACTCGATCTGTCAGGCTGCAGTTTAAGTGACGTGCTGTATTACCCTTCAAGGGGCATACCGGTAATGGCGATGACCGGCGAAGGAAGAGCCGTTGTTATAATCGGATATGATGCGAAGAACACGGTGGTATATGATCCGAAGGAAGAGAGAGTATACAAGATCGGAATGAACGACTCGACCAATATGTTTGAGCGGGAAGGAAACAGATATTTCACATATATTATGAACTAAGTCTCAAGACAGACGAGTAAACAGGAGGTAATGATAATGGATCCGAGACTGGAAAAACTTGCGCACAATCTTGTTAACTACTCCGTGGAGGTAAAGCCCGGAGATAAAGTATGGATCAATCATATCGGAGAAGATACAACGGATCTTGCAAGAGCTCTTGTAAAGGAAGTATATGCTGCGGGCGGATTGCCATTCCCGCACTGCGAAAATCAGCGTGTCCACAGAGAGATGCTCATGAACTGCAGCAAAGAGCAGCTCGATCTGATGTGCAGGACCGACAGTCTTATGATGTCCGAGATGGACTGCTTTATCGGAGTCAGGGCTGCGGAAAATGCATCGGAGCTGGCAGATGTTCCGACGGAAAAGATGAGCCTTTACAATCAGCTGTATTCGTCACCTGTGCATCACGGTATCAGGGTTCCGAAGACCAGATGGGTTGTACTGCGGTACCCGACGCCGGGTATGGCTCAGCTCATGGATTCAAGCTTCGAAGCATTCGAGGATTTTTACTATAATGTATGTAATCTGGACTATGCGAAGATGGGACGGGCGATGCAAAACCTCGTTGATCTTATGGACAGGACCGATAAGGTCCGCATCGTGGCGAAAGATACGGATCTCACATTCTCGATAAAGGGCATTCCTGCGATCGCATGCGACGGGCATATGAACATACCCGACGGAGAAGTATACACCGCGCCCGTTAAGGATTCGGTAAACGGCGTCATCACATACAATACTCCGTCAAGATATGAAGGATTTACATACGAGAACGTGTCCCTTACTTTTAAGGACGGCAAGATAATAAAGGCTTCGGCCAATGACAATGAACGTGTAAACAGGCTGTTTGATACCGATGAAGGTGCAAGATACGTCGGTGAATTCGCTATAGGCGTAAACCCGTATGTATTAAAACCGATGAAGGAGATACTGTTTGATGAAAAGATATGCGGGAGCATACATTTCACTCCCGGCATGAGCTATGATGATGCGCCTAACGGAAACAAATCCGCCATACACTGGGATCTTGTATTGATACAGACTCCCGAATATGGCGGAGGACAGATCTGGTTTGATGATGTTCTGATCCGAAACGACGGACGTTTCGTAATACCGGAACTTGAATGTCTCAATCCGGAACAGTTAGTCTAACTTATCATTGATCACGATAAAGCTCCTGATGGATGCCATACCGATCTTAAATATCTTGAAGATGTTTATGGAATTCCTGCCGCCCTGTCTGGGACGGAATGTGATCGGGATGAAATGAACCTTCTGCCTGCGCTTCTTATATATTGCCGAGAGCGCAACGTTCGTAAGGAAAAAGTCATCCGGTATGTACGAAAGGTTTTCCCTGAGCGTATCGGCACTCATCAGCCTGTAAGGCGTATTGGCATCGAGCACATAAGTTCTGAAGCATATATAAACAACGAGACGGAGGATCTTGGTAACGAATATACGGGATAATCCGTCTCTTCTTTTATTTCTGTAGCCTATCGTGACATCATATTTGTTCCTGGCGATCCAGAAAGGCTCGAACTCCGAAGGAAGCGTCTGACCGTCGGAATCGGTCTGGAACACGTAGTCGGCACCGTTCTCCAGCGCATATTTATAACCGAACATTATGGTAGCACCGTGGCCGCCGTTGGGCTTGGTAAGAGCCGTCAGCTTCGGCAATGATGCGCTCATCTCCTCAAGTATGGCAAATGTATCATCGCGGCTTCCGTCATCGATCACAACAAGACGTGAATCCGTGCCGTGCTTTTCCACAACAGGATACCAGTCATTTACAACCTGCCTTATGTTGTCGTGCTCGTTGTATGCCGGGATTACGATAAAAAGTCTGTCTGCCATATCTGCCGCCTCCAATCAAACCCTATTCTACACCAAATCAAAAACCAATTAAACCCCTATTTATAAAAGCGCCGGCGGTTCTCTTGATGAATCGGGATTTGCGTGATATACTAACGTTTGGTTTATTGCGCGCTTGATGTTCAGGCTATGAGGAGAAATATTATGAAAAAGTATGTAAAGCGCATCGTTATGCTGGCTGTGATGCTTGCCACTGTTGTGGCCGTTATGCCGAAAAGCGTGTATGCTGAAGCGGTCACCAGCATTGTGATGAAGTATGAGGATAAGGTATATACGAAGGAGATATACGGGGTCGAGGTTGATCAGATCAAGGCGGGAGCCGAGACAGACGGACTTCGTGATATAGGCGGTCTTCTTGATAACCTTACATTCCAGACAAACGGTGATGTCAAAGTCAATAAATCAGCCGTTATAAGCGCAGTCAAAAATGCGATCATAGCGGGACAGACAGGGATCAATATCGATCTTACAAAATATACGGATGCAGCGCTTGCGGGTAATTCAAGTGCGGCTGCAACAAACGCAGTAGCAACAGCTGCGGCTACGACTGCAACATCCAATACCGGTTCAACGGTTTCTCTTGGTTCGAACCTGGAGGCCATGGGTATAGACTGTAAGCTTTCGGAGGCATCGACAAGGTTTCGTGCCAATGAGGACAGAGCGCAGAACATAAGGAATGCGGCATCCAAGATTAACGGCACGGTGATCATGCCCGGACAGATGTTTTCCGCTACGACGGCATTCGGTTCGAGGACTGTCGCTAACGGATACGGTCTTGGAAATGTCATATCGGGAACAACGTATGTAAAAGGCATTGGCGGCGGCATATGCCAGGTCAGTTCGACGCTTAACCTTGCAATGCTCCGCGCGGGTGTTGCTCCGACCGAGAGGCATAATCACAGTCATCGCTCGAGTTATATAGGATCGGGTCTTGATGCGACGATATCGGGAACGGCACTTGATTACAAGTTCGTCAATCCCTATGAGTATCCTTTGTATATCAGCGCTGTTACGAACGGAGGAGTCATCTCCATATCGGTCTACAGCAGTCATAATGCAACCGGCGGAGTAGTTTATGAGCCCGTTGTAGTAGGCAGTAAAATGACAAACACAACACATATCATAGGTAAACTTGCCGGAGTACAGGTCAGTGACCAAGTGGCCTACAGCAGCAGGTATAAGCAATAAAGGCGTGACTCTCAATATAAGGGCAGGAATAAATAAAAATGTATAAAGGTAAGGTTGCCAAGTTAATCCAGTTCGTGGTCATTGCGGCTTTGTACGCAGGACTTACGATAATAGAACAGTTCACGGTGGGGATGACCAAGGATATCATTCAGGTCAGGCTCTCCGATGCACTTCTGATACTTCCGGTGTTCACGCCGGCAGCCATCCCGGGGCTATTTGCGGGATGTCTTGTTTCAAATTATGTTATAGGCTGTCATATATATGATGTGATCTTCGGAAGCGCCGCAACACTTCTTGGCGCGATAGGAACATATCTTGTCAGGAAGCACCGGTTCATGGCACCGGTTCCTCCGATAATCATAAATATGATCGCGATCCCGATACTGTTCGCATATGTATACCGTTACGAGAATCCGTTCTGGTATTTTGTCATAGCGATAGGAGTCGGAGAACTGATTGCATGCGGAGTGCTCGGTATAGCACTTCTGCTCGGACTTGAAGATCACAAGGACAAGCTGTTCCCGGGTAATGATTACAAGACACCGGAAAAGAGATCGGCAGATAAGGATATTAAGGAAATAATACAGCAACAGGAGATGAAGTAATGTACAAAAAGGTATCAACAGACCTGGGATTTGTCGACAGGGAAAAAGAAGTTGAAAAGTTCTGGGCTGATAACAATATTTTCGAAAAGAGCATGAAAAACCGCGAAGGAGCCGACACGTATATGTTCTATGACGGCCCTCCGACGGCTAACGGAAAGCCTCATATAGGTCATGTTCTTACGCGTGTCATCAAGGATATGATCCCGAGATACCGTACGATGAAGGGATACTATGTTCCGCGTAAGGCAGGTTGGGATACGCACGGACTGCCCGTTGAATTGGAAGTTGAAAAACTCCTCGGTCTTGACGGAAAAGAGCAGATCGAAGAGTACGGACTTGCTCCGTTCATAGATAAATGTAAGGAAAGTGTCTGGAAATATAAGGGCATGTGGGAAGACTTCTCGGGAACGGTCGGTTTCTGGGCTGACATGGATGATCCTTATGTAACGTACCATGATGATTTTATCGAATCCGAGTGGTGGGCACTCAAGACGATATGGGACAAGGGGCTTCTGTACAAAGGCTTCAAGATTGTGCCTTACTGCCCCAGATGCGGAACTCCTCTTTCTTCACATGAGGTGGCGCAGGGCTACAAGACTCTTAAGGAAAGGACTGCCATCGTCAGGTTCAGGATCAAGGACGAGGATGCATATTTCCTTGCATGGACGACGACGCCATGGACACTCGCAAGCAACATCGGTCTGTGTGTGAATCCCGAGGATACATACGTAAAGGTCAAAGCTGCGGACGGCTATACATACATACTTGCCGAGGCACTTTGTGACAGTGTGCTCGGAGGGATAGAGAGAGAAGAAGGTAAGCCTGCTTACGAGGTGCTCGAGACATACAAGGGAACGGACCTCGAATACAAGGAATATGAGCCTTTATACCAGTGTGCGAAGGACTGCGCCGATGCACAGAACAAGAAAGCGTTCTTCGTATACTGCGATGATTATGTAACAATGGCCGACGGTACCGGTATCGTACACATTGCTCCGGCATTCGGTGAAGACGATGCGAGAGTCGGCAGAAAATATGACGCACCTTTTGTACAGATGGTAGACGACAAGGGCGTAATGAAACCCGAGACTCCTTTTGCTGGAATGCGTGCAAAGCCTACACAGGCTGAGATCGACGCAGGTGCGATAAGCGCGGATCCCGAGGTATTAAAAGAGCTTGATAAGAGAGGGATACTTTTCTCGGCACCGAAGGTCGAGCATGACTATCCGCACTGTTGGAGATGCTCAACACCTCTTATCTACTATGCGCGTGAGTCGTGGTATATCGAGATGACCAAGGTCAGGGATGACCTTATCAGGAACAACAATACGATCAACTGGATCCCCGAATCGATCGGTACGGGAAGATTCGGTAACTGGCTGGAGAACATCCAGGACTGGGCCGTATCCCGTAACAGATATTGGGGAACACCTCTTAACATATGGGAATGCGAATGCGGACACAGGCACTCCATAGGTTCGAGAGAAGAGCTTAAGGAGATGTCCGGAAGGGATGACGCTCTTACCGTTGAACTTCACAGACCGTATATCGATGAATTCGAGATCACGTGTCCGAAGTGCGGAAAGAAGATGAGACGTGTACCCGAGGTCATTGACTGCTGGTTTGATTCGGGCGCTATGCCTTTTGCACAGTATCATTATCCGTTTGAGAACAAGGAGCTGTTCGAGTCGAGATTCCCTGCACAGTTCATATCAGAGGCGGTTGACCAGACAAGAGGATGGTTCTATTCACTTCTTGCCGAATCTACGCTACTGTTCAACAAGGCACCTTACGAAAACGTCATAGTGCTCGGTCTCGTTCTTGACGAGAACGGAGAAAAGATGAGCAAGAGTAAGGGCAATGCGGTTGATCCGTTTGACGCTCTTGCAACAATGGGTGCGGATGCCATCAGATGGTATTTCTATATCAACTCGGCACCGTGGCTTCCGAACAGATTCCATGACAAGGCAGTCATGGAAGGACAGCGCAAGTTCATGGGAACGCTCTGGAATACATATGCGTTCTTTGTACTGTATGCGAACATAGATGATTTTGACGCAACAAAATACAAGCTTGAATATGATAAGCTTCCTGTCATGGACAGGTGGATACTCAGCAAGCTCAACACGACGATAGGCGATGTTGACAAAAACCTTGAGAATTACCAGATCCCCGAGGCAGCAAGAGCACTGCAGGAGTTTGTTGATGATCTTTCGAACTGGTATGTAAGACGCTGCCGTGAGAGATTCTGGGCAAAAGGAATGGAGCAGGACAAGATAAACGCCTACATGACGCTCTATACCGCGCTTGTTGAAACAGCCAAGGCAGCTGCTCCGATGATCCCGTTCATGACAGAGCAGATATACCGTAACCTTGTGTGCTCGATAGACGCAAATGCTCCCGAGAGCGTGCATCTGTGTGATTTTCCGAAGGTGAACAGGGACTGGATCGATACGGAACTTGAGGCGAACATGGATCACGTCCTTAAGAGCGTCGTTATGGGAAGAGCGTGCCGTAATGCCGCCAACATCAAGAACAGACAGCCTATCGCAAAGATGTTTGTTAAGGCTGAATTTGAACTGGATGATTTTTATAAAGAGATAATAGAAGACGAACTTAACGTAAAGTCGGTTGAGTTCACCGATGATGTCAGAGAGTTTACGACATACACATTCAAACCGCAGCTCAAGACTGTCGGACCGAAGTACGGAAAGCATCTCGGAAGCATCAAGAAATATCTTGAGGGCATCGATGGAAACAAAGCGATGGATGAGCTCAACGAGTCCGGATCCATAAAGTTTGATGCCGACGGAGAAGAGATCGAGCTTACGAAGGACGATCTTCTTATAGAAATGACGCAGCAGGAAGGCTTCGAATCACTGAACGAAGGTTCGGTCACGGTCGTACTCGATATCAGGCTTACCGACGAACTGATCGAGGAAGGGTTCGTGCGCGAGATAGTATCCAAGGTCCAGACAATGCGTAAGGAAGCCGGATTCGAGGTCATGGACAGGATCACGGTCTATGCAAAGGATAATGAAAAGATCGCGCAGATACTTACTTCCAACAAGGATGAGATAAGCGGTGAAGTGCTGGCCGACGATATCGTGATCGGAAGCTGCGACGGATATATCAAGGACTGGAACATCAACGGCGAGAACGTGACACTCGGCGTTAAGAAGAATTAAAGAGCATTAAGGAGGAATCTAATGGCAGGACGCAAGGCGGGTTTTAACAAGGAAACATTCAAGAAACAGGTCAAGGAGAACGTTAAGGCGCTTTTCCGCAAGACTCTTGAAGAGGCTAACGAACAGCAGCTGTATCAGGCCGTTGCATACACGGTCAAGGATACGATAATCGATAACTGGCTGGAGACTCAGAAGGCTTATGAGAAGCAGGATGCCAAGATAGTTTATTATCTGTCGATGGAATTCCTCATGGGAAGAGCTCTGGGCAATGCGATGATCAACCTGAAGGAGTACAAGGAGATTGCAGAAGCGCTTGACGAGCTCGGTATCAACATCAATCTCATCGAGGATGAGGAAAGAGATCCGGCACTCGGAAACGGAGGTCTCGGAAGACTGGCAGCATGCTTCCTTGACTCTCTTGCAACTCTCGGCTACAACGCATACGGCTGCGGAATCAGATACCGCTATGGTATGTTCCGTCAGCAGATAAGGGACGGATTCCAGGTAGAGGCTCCCGATAACTGGCTCAAGGACGGATATCCGTTTGAACTCCGCCGTCCGGAATATGCCAAGATCGTCAAGTTCGGCGGAAATGTTGCGGTTTCCGTTGATGAGAAGGGCGAAAATCATTTCTCCCAGGAAAATTACCAGTCGGTGCAGGCTATTCCTTATGATCTGCCTATTCCCGGCTATGGAAACGGTGTTGTAAACACGCTTCGTATATGGGATGCACAGCCGGTTGAGTGCTTCCAGCTCGATTCTTTTGATAAGGGTGATTACCGCCTGGCAGTAGAGCAGGAAAACCTTGCACGTAACATCTGCGAAGTGCTGTATCCCAACGATAACCACTACGCCGGCAAGGAGCTCCGTCTCAAACAGCAGTATTTCTTCGTATCCGCAAGCCTTCAGGAAGCGGTCGAAAAATACATGCGCAAGCATGACGATATAAGGAAACTGTACGAGAAGGTAACATTCCAGATGAATGATACCCATCCCACACTTGCTGTTCCCGAGCTTATGCGTATACTCATGGATGAGTACGGACTCGGATGGGAAGAAGCATGGGGAGTAACAACGAAGACAGTTGCGTATACAAACCATACGATCATGTCGGAAGCTTTGGAGAAATGGCCTATCGAGCTGTTCTCAAGCCTGCTTCCGAGAATATATCAGATAGTCGAGGAGATAAACAGAAGGTTCTGCCTTCTTATCGAGGCTTCTCATCCCGGCAATGTTGACAAGATCCGTAAGATGGCGATCATCTATGACGGACAGGTTAAGATGGCGCATATGGCTATCTGCGCATCATACTCTGTAAACGGTGTTGCAAGGCTTCACACAGAGATACTTAAGAAACAGGAGCTGCGTGATTTTTACGAGCTCATGCCCGACAAGTTCAACAACAAGACGAACGGTATCACCCAGAGAAGATTCCTCTTACATGCAAATCCGCTCCTTGCGGATTGGGTAACGGATCATGTTGGTGACGAGTGGATAACGGACCTTACGGTACTGCGTCATCTCAAGGTCTACGCCGACGACAAGAAGGCACAGCATGAGTTCATGAACATCAAGTATCAGAACAAGGTAAGGCTGGCAAAGTATATTCTGGAGCATAACGGTATAGAGGTCGATCCCAGGTCGATATTCGATGTGCAGGTAAAGCGTCTTCACGAATACAAGCGTCAGCTCATGAACATACTGCATATAATGTATCTGTACAATGAACTCAAGGAGCATCCCGATATAGATTTCATACCGAGGACGTTCATATTCGGAGCCAAGGCTGCAGCAGGCTATAAGAATGCAAAGCTTACGATCAAGCTGATCAATTCGGTCGCTGATGTGATCAACAACGACGGATCGATAGGCGGCAAGATCAAGGTTGTGTTCATTGAGGATTACTGCGTATCCAATGCTGAACTCATCATTGCGGCTGCAGATGTATCCGAGCAGATATCAACCGCTTCCAAGGAAGCTTCCGGTACGGGTAACATGAAGTTCATGCTCAACGGCGCCGTTACGATCGGAACGATGGACGGTGCGAATGTGGAGATTTACGAGGAAGTCGGCGAAGATAACATATTCATCTTCGGTCTGTCATCCGATGAGGTAATAAACTACGAGCAGAACGGCGGTTATGATCCGAACGTCATATTCAACAGCAACGCAGATATCCGTAAGGTACTCATGCAACTTGTAAACGGCACATACAGCCCTAACGACACCGAGCTGTTCAGAGATCTTTACAACTCGCTCCTTAACACACAGTGTACCGCAAAGGCCGATACTTACTTCATTCTCAAGGATTTTGAGTCATATGCGAATACGCAGAAGCTCATCGGTGAAGCCTATAAGGATACGAAGCGCTGGAACAAGATGGCCATCATGAACGTGGCATGCTCGGGTAAGTTCTCATCAGACAGAACGATCCAGGAGTATGTAGACGATATTTGGCATCTTGATAAGGTAAATCTTAAAAAATAATACATGAACATTGCCAGAGCCAGACAACTGCAGATCACCGGGCCCGACAGAAAGAAAAGCTACGGTGGTGACCAGAGATGGTTTTCGTCCAACACGAAAGCCGCAGGCGGTTGCGGCTCGGTGGCAGGTGCCAATGCGCTTCGGTCGCTTGCCATGGTAAATGATGCGTTCAGAGAACAGATAAAGAATTCTTCAAAGATCCCGGCACAGGTCAGGGATGCTTTGTGCTCAAAAGATCCCGGTTACGACAGTTTTTCGCTGCTCATGACCGGGATCTATGAGACTATGGGATCTTTCGAGATATTCCCGTTAAACCGCATCTACGACCGCGTCGACCGGTCTTCAAAGGTATTCACCAGGATCAAGAGCACGATGGGCCTGTCAAATGTAGGCTTTATCATCGGGATCATACGGTTCGCCAGGAAATTTTCCCTCGACCTGGCGGTAAAATCATGCCCGACAGCTTTTAAGTCCAAGGAAGAGGCAAGAGGATTCATTAAAGAGGGACTTGCCGCGAGCGGGGCTGTTGTGATGCTCACATGCAAAAACCGCCATAATGCGCGCCTGTTCGATCCGGACGCCGATCTTGAACAAAGGCTCGTAGACGGTAAAGATTCGGCCATAAAGAGCCATTTTACGACGATCACGGACATTGACGGGGACAGGCTGCTGATCACAACGTGGGGCAAGCCCGGAGTCGTCGATCTGAATGAGCTTGCCGGGAGCTGGCGCAGCGTCAAAGCGTACGAATCGTGCCTGATGTACATATATCCCTGTACCCGCAAAGAGGCTACGTCGTGTATGCTCGGCGCGTGGAAGTTGTTTGCGGGTGGGATAGGACATACACTTACGAGAAAGTAAACCTGAAGATTATTCAAAAAAATCAAAAAAGGTATAAAGAAATCGCGTGATCATCCGATAAATATTATGAAACTTGTAATATGTACTTCACTGACTGCCACGGATGGCGCAGTGGATGAGGGGAACTCCAGGGAAGGAAGGAGGAGTGGATATGCGTATAGAAGCATACAATGCCGTAAGCCAGTTATATTCAGCTAAAAAGCCAACGAAGGTTAACAAGAGTCAGGCTGCTTACGGAAGAGATCAGGTTCAGATATCGAGCATAGGCAAAGATATCCAGACCGTAAAGGCTGCAGTAGCAAATTCATCCGATATAAGGAAGGATGTAACAGAGCCTATCAAGGCAGCTATTGCAAACGGTACATACAATGTGAGCAATGATGATTTTGCATCAAAGCTCCTTGCAAAGTACGAAGAAAAGATGAATTTCTAGGGGATGACCGGTGGCTAGCCTTATTGAAGAACTCATTGAAACGCTGAACAGGGAAAATGATGAATATGGCAAGCTGCTGGAACTGTCCCGGCGTAAGGCTTCGGTGATCGTCGCAAGAGACATACCGGGCCTTGAAAAGATCACGGATGATGAACAAACCGTTGTGACGACGATCGGAAAGCTGGATGCCAAACGAGCACAGGTGACCCGTGACATCGCGGACGTAATCAACAAGGATGTTGAAACATTAAAGCTATCTGTACTGATAGATCTGCTTTCAAAACAGCCGAGCGAACAGCGTGCGCTTTCAGAGATACATGACAAGCTCAAGACCACGGTGGAGAGTGTTCGGACGATCAATGAAAGCAACAGACAGCTCATTGAGCAGTCTCTGGAGATGGTTGAATTTGACCTGAACATGGCAAGAGCGATGAGGCAGGCTCCGGAGACGAACAATTACGGCAGAAGTGCCGTGAGCGTTGGAGAGACATTGGGATCGGTCAGAGGCTTTGATGCGAAGCAATAGTAACATGAGCAATTGACAGAGGTGATTACATGTCGTTGATGAGCGGTCTTTTCGTAGGCGCGACCGGACTTCAGACCAGTCAGAATTCGCTGCATACAACAGCACACAACCTTTCCAATATAGAAACACCGGGTTATGTCCGTCAGCAGACGCTCCATGCAGACATGACCTATAATAATATATCAAACGCATCTGTTTCCAAGATGCAGATAGGCCTCGGAGTTGAATACGATATAGTACGACAGGTCAGGGATGAATTCCTTGATAAGTCATATCGTAAGGAAACCGGAAGGTCTTCTTTTTATGATGTTTGTCAGGAGACTACACAGGAGATCGAAACACTTCTCGGGGAGTTTGACGGTGTGGCATTTCAGGATTCGATAGCCAACCTGTGGACATCGGTACAGGAGCTTCAGAAGGATCCCTCCAGTTCAGTTACAAAGGGCTCATTCGTTAATACCGCAGCTCAGTTCATAGAACGTGCACAGGCGGTATATAACGGACTGTCGGCATATCAGGATAATCTCAACGCACGTATAAAGGAATACGTTGACAGGATCAACGATCTCGGTGATGAGATACATGAACTCAACGAAAAGATACACAAGGAAGAGCTCGGGGAGCAGGAAGCCAACGACCTTCGCGATCAGAGAAACAAGGCACTGGATGAGCTTTCCAGCCTTGCAAATATTTCATATCATACCAACGCTGACGGTGCCACGGAAGTGCTGGTAGAGGGTGTTGAGCTTGTGGCAAGGGACCGCACATTCCATATGGATGTCATAGTCGAGGAAGGTACGGGATTTTACACGCCGGTATGGCCTCAGAACATGAACGCAGAAGTATTCCAGAGAAATGAAGAGATAGCCACAGCGTTCAATACGGATATAGGACAGCTCAAGTCGGTAGTTCTGGCAAGAGGAGACAGAAGAGCCAACTATACCGATATGGATTACAACACATACATGAACGGAAACTACCCGGGGGAAGAAGATCCTTTGATCCCTACTTCCAAATCGATAGTAATGAAGGTTCAGGCCGAGCTTGACCAGATGGTTCACAGTCTGATGACCGAGGTCAATAATATACTGACCGGTGAAAAAGATAAGATCGATGCATATAATGCATCAGATCCCAAGGATGAAAGCCTTCTTCCGATATATGAATCCGATGAGGATCTTCCGGAAGAGCTGTTTGTAAGGCTTGGAACATCAAGGTATGAGAAGATATCAAAAGGCGGTAAGGATTATTACCGGTATGTTCCGGAAGGAGATGATCCGACTCACGCCGATATCGACAGTCTCTATACGATAACGAACATAAAGATCAATCCCGATCTTCTCAAGACTCCGTCAGAACTGGGCAATTACTTTGTTACCGAGGATAAACAGGTAGATCATGCCAAGGCGGATCTGCTGGCAGATGCATTTAACAGGAACTTCTCCACGCTGTCACCGGATCTTACGACAACATATAACTACAGGGATTATTATTCGGCACTTGTCGGACAGGTCGCAACGGAAGGATCCGTATATTCGAGCATCGTTACCGCTCAGCAGGTGGCAACACATAACCTTTCCGACAGCAGGGATCAGATAATGGGAGTATCTTCCAATGAAGAACTCACGAACATGATAAAGTTCCAAAACGCATACAACGCGGCATCAAGATATATAACGGCATGCAATGACATGCTGGACAACCTTATTCAGAATTTGGCCTGATTTTTTATAGGAGGGGCCTATGAGTACATCACAATTTTTCGGATTAAATATAGGATACACCGGACTCCAGGCTGCCAATGCAGCCCTTAATGTTACGGGCAACAATATCTCCAACGTTGAGACAAAGGGCTATACGAGACAGGAAGCTTCACAGGTGGCTGCAGATGCGCTCCGTACCAATACTTCATATGGTATGGCCGGTGCAGGCGTTGATACCAAGTCCATAGATCAGATCAGGAATGAGTACTATGATCTTAAATACTGGCAGAACAATGCCAGCAAGGGGATATACGACATCAAACAGCAGTATTACCGCCAGATAGAGGATTATTTCACGGATACCGACGATGTCATGGGATTTAATGCTGTATTTTCCGATATGTTTGATGCGCTTGATGAGGTGTATAAAAGCTCAGGTGACGATACGAAAAAGGCTGCATTCATGTCGCAGTGTAAGAGCCTGACAGAGTACTTTAACAACATGCATACATCTCTTCAGAGGTTGCAGATAGATGCGAACAATGAGATCCAGAACAAGGTCAACCAGATCAATTCGCTTGCATCAGAGATCGCAACGCTCAATAAGCAGATCAATACAATAGAAGTCAACAAAGTCAAAGCCAATGAACTTCGCGACAAGAGAAATCTTCTGATCGACGAACTGTCGGAGATAGTTGATGTAAAGGTGACCGAGGTTCCCATCTATACAACCGAAGGCGGAGATGAGGAATCAGGCATATACAGATACATAGTCGATATCGCAGGCGGACAGAATCTCGTCAACAGTTATGAGTATTCGCAGGTTGAGTGTGTGGCAAGGACGGGTGATGAGAAAGTCAACCAGTCGGATGCGGATGGTCTGTATGATATATATATTAACGGATTGCCTCTTAACCTGTACGGAGGAAGCCTTGGCGGACAGCTCAAGGGCCTTATCGAGGTAAGAGACGGTAACAACGGCGAGAATTTTTCATCAAAAGGACAGGCGGACGGAAAGGATCTTGTCACCTGCACATCCAACAGGGTTAAGGTTAAAATAGACAAAGCTTCCAATCCCAACTACGATTTCCTTACGGACATGAACAAGGTAACTATGAACGGCGAGGGAACGATAGTAGTAGGTAATGTAAAACTTGTATATGAGTCGTGGACATATGATGATGAATCGAAAACATATACGTTCGATCTGAAACCTTCCACATCAGAGCAGCCAAACAGTGCTTCAGGACTTACGGGCAAGGATGTATTTATCGGTGTCAATATTGATTATCAGGGAATCCCTTATTACATGGCTCAGATGAATGAGTGGGTAAGAAGCTTTTCCCAGGCAATGAACAAGATCGAGAAGACCGCTCAGGATGGAAAAGGTGATCAGGCGGATGTTCTGTTTGCATGTACTGATCAGATAGACGGCACTGAAAAAAGATATGATGATTATGATTATGAAACAGGATATGACGGAACCGGGAAAACCGTAAGTACAACGAGCAATAACTATCTGAGACTTACTGCCGGTAACTTTGTCGTTAACAGCAGTATGATGAACGATGTCAGCCTGTTCGGGACAACAGCGGATATTTCCCAGGGAAGGGATGCGCAGGACATCACTCTCGAACTTATGAAGGTTAGGACCGACAAGACCAAGATGACATACAGAGGATGTTCTTCGGAAGAGTTCCTGCAGTGTCTTACAAGCGATGTGGCTCTCGGGGCTGCATCCGCGAATACGTTCTATTCGAATTTTGACAAGATTTCGAAAGCGATCGTTGCACAGAGAACGAGTGTATCGGGCGTTGATAATGATGAAGAGGCGCTGAATCTCGTCAAGTTCCAGGAAGCGTATAACCTGTCGTCGAAGATGATACAGGTGATGACGGAAATATACGACAGGCTGATATTACAGACAGGAGTTTGATTACAAATAAAACGGGTCCTGTCCGTCAGGGCGCCAGTCGCTCAAACAGTCCTCGACGCTTCGGCAAAGGCCTCGCGTCTGCGGAACTCGCTTTGTGGCATCCCTGCGGCCACCCGTTTTCAGTTTAGGTTAAGGATTTAGCAATATCTGACGATATATAATTAAATATATGGTGAAATGGAATTCGCCTCATCAGTTATCACAAAAGGCAGGATAAGGAGATCAGCCGTTTGTGGCGTATGCAGATAGGAGGGGCCCACGAAGTGGGAAGAGCCTGTCTGCACCGCGAGGCCCCATCGCGAAGCGATTCAAATGGCCGAGCGACCTATAAAAACGGAGGACACGGTTATGATGCGAATCACCAACGCCATGATGACGTCGAACACTAAGAATAACATCAATATAAACAAGCTCAATGAGGATCGCTTAAATACTCAGATATCCACAGGCCAGGTAATATCAAGACCTTCCGAGGATCCTGTTGTTGCGATCCGTGCGCTTCGTCTTAACACGAATCTTTCACAGCTTACCCAGTATTACAAGAAGAACATACCCGATGCACAGGCGTGGCTCAATGTAACTGAGACCGCGCTTAAGCAGACTGATCAGATATTCACGAACATCAAGGAAAATCTTACAACAGGTGCAAGTGATACGAATACGGCTACCGATCGTCAGAAGATACTCGAGAGCCTTAAGGGACTGCGTTCTGAACTGTATTCATCCGGTAACGCCGATTATGCTGAACGTACTGTGTTCACCGGATACAGGACAGGAGAGTCTCTTACATTCCTTGAGACGGACAAGGATCTTGACTGGAATTACGAGATACATGAAACATTTGATACCAAGGAACTTGATAAGATAAATTATGTTACGACATATAAGGATGCTTCAAAGTCGGAAACAGAAGTTGTGTCAAAAGAGATAAAGAGGATCAGACTGTCATACGATTCCCTTAATGAAACAGATGACGCTTCCAAGACGCTGACATGGTATGACGGAACAGCAATAAAAAATCAACTGGTTACGGTACAGTCCATAGAAGGCTTAACTCAGGAGCAGATCGATACTATTTATACAGATGTTGCTAATGCATCCGGAGACAAGGCAGTACTTATCCCGGAAACCGGAGAGATACTTCTTTCCAAGTCTCTTGCAGATAAAATGGAAGCAGGTGCAAACAAACCCGGGGCAGAGCCGGCAAGTCTTGATTACAACAAAAACAGCTGGCAGTCAGGAGATCTTCGCCCTGAGCATTACTTCTCATGCCAACAGACGACTCCGACAAGTACGGTAATATACAACTGTAAAGTAGATCCGGACAGCGGAAAGCCGGAATGGGGCCCGGATTATTATGATTTTAAAAATCAGAATCTGGAGGTTGAGATCAGCTTCAATCAGAAAATAACTATTAACACACACGCAAATGAAGTGTATACTCATGATATAGGGCGCGACATAGATGAGCTTATAAGAATAACTCAGGATACGGTTGATGCGGATGAGAAGGTGAAGTCGCTGGAGAAGAAGCTTGCAGCTGCAAGTGATACTGAAAAGGCGACCATTCAGGCGGAACTGGATGCCGCGAACAAGGAATACTCCCTCAAGAAAAACAAGATGCAGAAGATGTTTTCTGCGGCGCTTGACAAATTCGAAGGGTATGCAGACAGAAACAATGTGGCGATCGCCAATATCGGAAGCATGCAGCAGAGGCTGACCATTACAAAGGAGAGAGTTGCGGATCAGCTTCAGAGTTTCAAGGAACTTGCTGATGCGAACATCAATGCGGAATTAACCGAATCATCAATTGATTTTTCAAGCGCAAAGCTGGCACTTGAGGCTGCACAGCTTGCAGCAGGCAAGATAGCACAGCAGACATTATTAAACTACTTGTAGGAATAGTAAACATTCCTGACAAAAAGGAGGTTACGCAGCATGAAGATCACGACAAAACTATTCAAGGAGATAGAGGTGGATGAGGACAAGCTGATCCATTTCCCGCAGGGGATAATCGGTTTTCCCGAACTCACAGATTTTCTCCTCATTCATGACAGTGAATCGGAGGGGGGCATCAGATGGATGCAGTCGATCCAGGAACCCGCATTTGCAATGCCTGTGATCGATCCGCTCATTGTTATGCCGGATTACAATCCTCAGATCGAAGATGATCTTCTGCAGCCTCTCGGGGAAATTACAGAAGACAACTCGCTTGTTCTTGTTACCATAACGGTTCCTCACGAGATTGAGAAGATGACGGTCAATCTCAAGGCTCCGATAGTAATAAACGGGGAGAACCGTAAGGCAAACCAGATCATCACCGAGGATGACAGATATGCCGTCAAGTTCCCTATCTATCAGATACTCAAGGACAACATGGAAAGGGCAGGTGAATGATATGCTGGCATTATCGAGAAAAAAGAACGAAGCACTTGTCATAGATAACAAGATAGAAGTAACGATACTCGAGATCAAAGGTGACCAGGTAAAGGTCGGTATATCGGCTCCCAAGGAGGTTCCGATCTATCGTAAGGAAGTATACCTGCAGATCCAGGAAGCAAATAAACAGGCCCTTGAGACGGAGAGTCTTGAAGCCCTTAAAAAAATTTTCTGAAAAAGTGTTAATTATTTATGATAATGTGTCGATATAAAGCACAAGAAACCATAAGTGTCGGTTTTTGTATGTTTTTGTATGATCACATGGAGGTGATATAAAATGGCAATAGAACCAATCAGCAGTGCAATGACGTTTAACGCACAGCCGGTAGCGCAGCAGATATCTGCACCGAAGCCGGCAGAAAAGAACGCGGATGAATTCACGGAAGGGTCTATGCAGAATGCCACTCAGCCGGTAGATAACGTTACCCTGTCGGTTAATGCGGCACAGGCCAAGGATGGCGAGTCAGGAAATCAGCAGAACGGTCAGCAGGACCAGCAGCCCAGCGCCAGCGCAGATGCTGTCAAGAAGGCTGTTGAAGAAATGAACAAGAAGATGGCTAATTCGGTTGCTCAGTTTGGTATTCATGAGGAAACGAATCATATAACCATCAAGATCGTTGATAAAGAGACTAAGAAAGTCATCAAAGAGCTTCCTCCCGAGAAAACCCTGGATATGATAGCCAAGGTTTGGGAAATGGCCGGACTCCTCGTGGACGAGAAGAGGTAAGGAGGGCTTAGAATGGGAAAAATACGAATAACGGGCATGAATTCGGGCCTTGACACCGATGCAATGGTCAGGGAACTTGTCAATGCATATGAGAAGCAGGGAGAGAAGTATACCAAGGCAAAGACCAAGACCGAATGGAAGCAGGAAGCCTGGGCAACTCTTAACAACAAGATAAAGAATTTCTATTCCAAGTATGCCAGCAATATGAGATTTTCTTCCGCATACAGCAAGAAGAAGACTACCGTCTCCGATTCATCGAAGGCTTCTGTCATTACGAGCGAAAATGCGGTTAACGGTACTCAGACGCTTGAGATCAGCAAACTTGCCAAGTCAGGATATCTTACGGGCGGAGAGCTCCAGGTTAAAGCGGAAGACTGGACTGCGGAAAATCAGAAGTATGTCAAGGCAGGAAAGAGCACTACGCTTGGTGACCTGGGACTTACAGGCGAGGCAACCGTTCTTATAGGCAAGGGTAAACCTGCGACTGCAGGAGGAACCTTTACTCCCGATTCTACACAGGAGATCAAGGTCAAGGCTGATACGACTCTTGAAGAATTTGCCAAATACGTATCGGCTGCAGGCTATAATGCAAGCTATGATGAGTCTACGGGCAGATTCTTTATAAGCAGCAAAGAATCGGGTGCGGCTAACAACTTTGAGTTTGTGAGTGATACCGATGCCGGTAAAAAGGTACAGGATATACTTAAGCTTACAGAGACCACCTCGACAGGAGAATCAGCAGGTGCAAGCACAGGAGCAAAGAAGATCAACGGTGAAGATGCACAGATCAAGCTCAACGGAGTTGATTTCTATTCTTCCACAAACAATTTCTCCGTAAACGGTCTTACGATAACCGCGAAGGATGTAACTTCGGGTCCGTTGTCTGTTGTTACAGATACGGACTACGACGAGATATACGATAACGTTAAGAATTTCTTCAAAGAGTACAACAGTCTCATGGTCGAGATGGACAAGTTGTACAATGCAGCTTCATCCAAGGGTTATGAGCCTCTCACAGCCGATGAGAAGGAAGCAATGACCGATGATGAGATTGAAAAATGGGAGAAGAAGATCAAAGATTCACTCCTGAAGAATGATTCGGAGCTTGACACAATCGCATCAACGATGAGAAGTGCAATGTTGTCGACATTTGACATAGGCGGATCGACATACTCTCTTTCGAGCTTCGGTATCCATACGCTTGGCTACTTTGAAGCAGCCGATAATGAGAAGAACGTATACCATATCGACGGTAACAGTGATGATACGGATACATCAGGTAATGAGGACAGACTCCGTGCCATGATAGCATCCAATCCTTCAGCAACAGCCGAGTTCTTCCAGAAGCTGTCGGGCAAGCTTTATGACGCAATGAACAAGATAGCGAGCACGTCCGACAACTATACATCGTTCGGAAACTTCTATAGTGACAAGAAGCTCCAGAATGAATATGTTGATAAGCAGAAGCAGGTTGACAAGTGGGATAAGTATGTTGCAGATATGGAAGAGAAATACTACAAGCAGTTTACGGCGATGGAATCCGCAATGTCTTCTCTGAACTCGCAGCAGTCATATATATCACAACTTTTCGCAGGGTGATAAATATATGATATAATAGTGAAAATCAAATATATCAGCGCGTCCTTGGGACGTGCTGATATATTACGGAAAAGAGCCCCGGGCATCTATCAACAAGGAGGTTACGTATATGGCAGTCACTACCGGTAATCCATATGCACAGTACAGCCAGAACAAGATACTGACAGCATCCCCCGCAGAGCTTACGCTCATGCTGTATGACGGAGCGATCAAGTTCTGTAACATAGCGATAATGGGTGTTGAACAGGGAGACGTTCAAAAGACTCATAATAATATCATGAGGGTTCAGAGGATCATAGAAGAGTTCCAGATCACACTTAACTTCAAATATGAGATCGCAAATGACTTCAATAATGTTTACAATTATCTCATGAAGAGACTGAGAGAGGCCAACATGACCAAGGATAAAGCTATCCTCGAGGAAGTGTCGGAACACCTTCATACGATGAGGGATACCTGGAAAGAGGTAATGAGACTGAACAACCAGAGGGTTTAGGATTCATTTATAAAGAGGACAGCAAATGCCGGTAG
>JAFZQP010000061.1 GCA_017620345.1 Lachnospiraceae bacterium | reverse complement strand
TGGTTTTTATTAAGAAGATAAAGAATACTGATAAAAGATATCCGAGAAAAGCGGGTACACCACAGAAGAAACCAATCTAATTTTTTTATTCGGAGAATGATCATGACAAGTAAAGACTTAATTGATGCATGTGATATATTGATCAAACTTGAGCAGGAGTTTTCTGCAGAGGAAGCAAAACTGTCCGAAGTATCCGGTGAACATGCGATGAGGATCGATGAACTCGATCAGCAGATCACAACTTTCCGGAGAAATGAAGATGTTGATTTTCGTGTTTTTTCTCCAAGGAATGTATCAACTGCTACATCGGATAAGATAGCTCTTCTTGAAAATGAGAAGAAGCAGCTTGAGCGTGAGAAGAAGGAAGCTGATAAGCAGCTCAGATATTACTCGGGTAAGACTGAGATGATAGGTCGTGTTCTTGATCTTCTTCGAGGTGATCTTAAAGAGGAGTCCGAAGAGGACAGTGTTACGGTCAGACAGAGTCGCAATCCTTTTGCATTTCTTGATGAAGAAAAAGAGGATGAGATGATCGTCGATAAAGAAGACGATGTTGCTGCTCTGTTCAGATCCGTTAAAGCATTTGATAAGAAAGAAGCTTTTCAGGAAGATCTTAAAGTTCAGACCGAACCCGGCATGATCATCGATGGTGTTCCGGTTGAAGATGTTGAGAGGATCTGTCATAAAGTTGAGTTCTGTGAAAAGATCATCAGCAACGATGGGGTAAGAGCTAAGCTTGAGATCAAGAATATCATTGCCGATCTTCATGATCTGATCCGTGCTTACGAATAATGATTATAAAGGACGTTCGCCGATTTAAATTCGACTTCAGATGTTTCACGTGAAACATTTTTTATATCATATCAGGAAACACAATATGATGTTTCACGTGAAACATTTTTGACCATATATTGAATTCCGACTCGTGAAACAAATCCCATCCAATATATCAGGATTGAAAAACAACTATGTCTGTGAGATAATCATTGTCGACTAACTAAAGAGAAGAATTATTAGGAGTATGTAATGGGAAAGATAATATCCATAGCAAATCAAAAAGGCGGAGTGGGTAAGACCACAACAGCCATTAATCTGTCGGCGGCTCTTGCCAAGCAGGGCAAGAAGGTTCTGCTCATCGATTGCGATCCTCAGGGAAATGCAACAAGCGGATTCGGAATCGAAAAGAACAACATAGAGAATACGGTTTATGAACTGATGCTCGGAGACTGTTCTGTTAAGGATTGTATCATCAAAGATGTTCGCAAGAACCTTTCGGTCATTCCTTCCAATGTCAATCTTGCCGGAGCGGATATCGAACTCATCGGCAAAGAGAAGAAGGAATTTATATTAAAGGAAGAGATAGACTGGGTGATAAATGAATACGATTATATATTGATCGACTGTCCGCCGTCACTTAATACATTAACGGTTAATGCGATGGTGGCATCATCAACTGTACTCGTTCCGATCCAGTGTGAGTACTATGCACTCGAAGGGATCAGCCAGCTGATATATACGATCAATCTCGTAAGAGAAAGACTTAACCCTGTACTCAATATAGAGGGTGTGGTATTTACCATGTTTGATTCAAGAACAAATCTTTCTCAGCAGGTAGTGAACAATGTTAAAGAGAACCTGTCTCAGTATGTGTTTGAAACGGTGATCCCGAGGAATATAAGATTAGCGGAAGCACCCAGTTACGGTGAGCCCATCACCGAATACGATCCGAGATCGGTAGGTGCCAAGAGCTACAACGATCTTGCTAAGGAACTCATCAAGAAGAACGGTAAATAACAGAGATTTAAAGGAGATTTATAATGGCAGCAAAAAAAGGACTCGGCAAAGGACTCGATACTCTTATCCCAAAGGGAGTTGTCGTAAGTGACAAGCCTTCGGCAAAAGAAAATGCCAATGCCGCAAAGCCTGATCAATATGTAAAGATAACGAAGGTTGAACCGAATCGCAATCAGCCCAGAAAGAGATTTGATGAGGATGCGCTTCAGGAACTGTCCGATTCCATCAAACTTCATGGGGTATTGTTTCCCATACTCGTAGTCAACCGCGGAGACTATTATGAGATAGTTGCCGGCGAGCGCAGATGGAGAGCAGCCAAGATGGCAGGTCTTAAGGAAGTACCTGTTATCATCCGTGACTATACTGAAAAAGAGATCTCCGTTATCTCACTCATAGAGAACACTCAGAGAACAGACCTCAATCCAATTGAAGAAGCAAAGGCATACAAAAGCCTGATCGAGGAGTATAATCTAAAGCAGGACGAACTTGCCGAAGAGGTCTCCAAGAGCAGAACAGCAATAACCAATTCGATGAGGCTTCTGAAGCTTTCATCCAATGTACAGGACATGATCATTGAAGACATGATCTCGGCTGGACATGCGAGAGCACTCCTGTCTATCGATGATCCCGATGAGCAGTATGAACTGGCCCAGCGTGTAATGGACGAGAAGCTTTCCGTCAGGGATATAGAGAAGATCGTCAAGGCGAAGAACAAGCCGAAGATCGAGAAGAAGAAGAATGAAAAGCAGGAAGCACTGTATCACGATATCGAAGAAAAACTGAAGGCAAACATAGGAACAAAAGTCACAATTACCGCAAAAGGTGACAATGCCGGTAAGATCGAGATTGAATTTTACAATCAGGATGATCTGCAGAAGATCTTGGATATGTTAATTTAATAGGTACTGTAAAGTTTCAAGAAAGAGGGGGAATCATAAATGAATAATTCGGTACTTGGAAGTATGGGGATATCGGATCCCGGTATTCTGATCATAATAATGCTGGTACTTATCATAGTGCTGGCTGTTATGCTTGTATTTCTGCTGATCAGATATAATCGTCTTGAGACGAGCTATCAGATGTTCATGAAAGGTAAGAAAGCAGAAAGCCTCGAAGAAGAGATCGGTGCGCTTTTTGATGATATATCAGGTCTGAAGGCGCAGGCTGATAAGAACAAGAAGGATATCAGAAAGATAATCGAAAACCTTCGCGAATGTTATCAGAGAGTCGGTATCGTAAAATATGATGCGTTCAAGGAGATGGGCGGAAAACTCTCATTTTCCGTGGCGCTTCTTAATGATAATGAGACCGGATTCATAATCAACTCGATCCATTCGAGTGAAGGATGTTATGTTTATACCAAAGAGATAGTTAACGGTGAATGCGCTATATCTCTCGGAGACGAAGAGAAGAAAGCTCTTACTCTTGCGCAGTCAGCAGAAGCATATGTTTATGACCTGACATGAGCTGTCCTGATGTCAAATAAGCATGAGCTGTCCTGAAGCCAAAATGGAGACATGAAAAAAATCGAGGTAAGCGAGCTTACTGGTGGAGAGTATCTTGCCAAACCGGTAAAGCTGTCCGACAACCAAACACTGTTTTACGAGGGAACCTGTCTGTATATGAAGCATATAGAGACACTGGTTACTTCCGGCATAAAAGAGGTTGAGATCTTTGAGCCTACCACTCTTTCTCCCAAGGAAAAAATGGTCATCAAAGAAGAGCTCAAATCTGACTGTTCGCACAAGATCCATGATGTGATGGACAGGTATGTCACATACGACAGCGGTATCGAAGAGATATCCGAAACTGCTAACGAGATCGTTGATGATATGTTTTCGCGTGAAGAGATAGTGGACAGAGTATATGATATCCGCGAGAGAAACGGTGACCTTTATGACCACAGTGTAATGGTCGCATCACTTTCGATCATTACGGCTCTTAAGATGAACCTGTCCAAGCTGGAAGTGTATGATATCGGTGTCGGAAGTCTTCTTCATGATATGGGACTGAGATACCTGTCGGTGCCTTATCAGGACATCAATGTTGAAGAGGAATTTGATCCCGAGTCACTTTTTGAATACAGAAAACATACGCTGTACGGTTTTTCATCTGTAGAGAAGGAAAACTGGATGAGCAACGAATCCAAGAAGATCATTCTGTTTCATCACGAAAGACTCGATAGAAGCGGGTATCCGTTCAAGCATATAGTGATGCCCATAAGTGTCAGGATTGTTGCCATCGCGGATGCATTTGATGATATACTGTGTGGTATAGGAGTAAAAAGAGGCAACGTCAGACAGGCGATAGAGTACATCAGGAACGGTCGTGACTCTTTGTTTGAGGGAAGGATCGTTGATTATTTCCTTGAGTTCATCGCTGCTTATCCTGTAGGAACGACGGTTGTTCTCAATAACGGTGACGAAGCGATAGTCATTGAACAGAATGAGCATTTTACGGACCGCCCCAAGATCAAACTGATCAGGGATCGCAGCGGTAAAGAATATGAAGAAGACAAATTGATCGATCTGCTGGAGAATGATGAGATATCGATCGAGTATGTCAAGGAGCGATAATGCACAAATATTTACGGGCAGTAGGCTTTTCCAGGATAGATAACAAAAAACAATTGAAGGATATGCTCAACGATGTGATATCCAGTCCCAACAGAAAGGATTATCTTGAGACCGGCAGTTCCATAATGGTCGAATATTCCAAGAATTACTGTCCTTCATGCGGAATAACACTTCGTGGAGAATATGATGATGCGAATAATCTCACGCTTGATTTTTATTATCCGTTCGCATCGGGCGTGGAAGTATCCACAACAGAGGATCTGTGCATAGAACGTCATGCCGACAAGGAATCATTTGCGGCAATGTGTGAGGACTGTCGTCTCGGTGCAACCATCATCTATTACGTACAGAACGGCATGGCAGTCATGAGAAAGATGAGTGAGACGGGAAAAGACCAGCTGCAGGCATCGACATATCTGTCAGCACTTTCACTCGGCGGCACGATCATGCTTCCCATCAAAAAGGATCCTAAGCAGCAGGAAAAGCTCGAAAAGGCATCCGCGGACAGAAGCAAGCGCATGTTCGCCGCCAGAAAAGGCGATGAAGAAGCGATCGAACAGCTGACTCTTGAAGATATAGATACATACAGTTCCGTGTCAAAGAGAATAATGACGGAAGATGTATTCTCGATCGTCGATACGTACTTTATGCCCAACGGAGTTGAATGCGATCACTATTCCGTTCTCGGTCTTATCACGGATTATACTCTTGAGACGAACGCTCTTACATCCGAGAAAGTATACTGCTTTACACTCGATTGTAACGGCATTCCGATCACCACATGCATCAATGAAAAAGATGTGCTTGGTGAGCCACAGATCGGACGCCGGTTCAGAGGAAACATCTGGCTTCAGGGTGAAGTCAGAATGTAAATCAACATTGTTAACAGACACCGAAAGTGATACAATATATGTCTGTAATCCGTCCACGTAGCTCAGCTGGATAGAGCACTCGCCTCCTAAGCGGTGCGTTAATTGCTCATAATCCGCTTGGTTACTGGGTTTTGACAATTATATAAGTGAGTGACAATGAGTGACACCATTTTTCCGTGGTCGTCAACTCGTTGATAACACTAAGTCCACGTAGCTCAGCAGGATAGAGCGTTCGCCTCCTAAGCGAAAGGCCGGAGGTTCGAATCCTCTCGTGGACGCTGAGAAGCCCTAATTATAGGGCTTCTCTTTTTGTCAGTTTACTCTTAATATCTTCGAGTGTTCGGTTGTCAACGAGACTATAATGGGCTTCGTTTGTTTGTACTTCATGACCCAGAATGAGAGCCCTTTCAGCAGCGCTTAACCCTAGTCCCAAAAGTCTAGAATTAAAAGCCATCTACACTTATATAGTACGAAACTGGTAAGAGTTAACCATATTTTTGCTTTGGGCTGATCAATCGTTGATGATACGAATATTGGTCAAAGCACACTGATCACCCGTCAGCGATACATATACATCAAAGATATCCTCAACAATTGTCGTGGTGACATTCAGGCTGATGCCAAGATTTTCTGTAGTTGTAATGATCTTGTTGCCATCCCTTTGGAAAGAGACGGTACAGTCAAAGCCTTTTTTGTTTTCTTCCTTCCATGCATCCCAGCCCATAAAATCATCATTTATATCGACGATGGTTTTATTGTTGGCCAAATCATCAGACTCCCAGTTTTCACCATCAAGCCTGATAAGGGCATACTCTTTATATTCGTCTCCCGCAGGGATCCTATCAG
>JAFZQP010000060.1 GCA_017620345.1 Lachnospiraceae bacterium | reverse complement strand
CGTCAACGGCAAGCAGGAAGTGATGGACGCCATCTTTCCTCTCGTTAAGAAATACGGCGGATTTGTCGTGGCGCTTACGATAGATGAAAGCGGTATTCCCGAGACCGTAGAAGGAAGGCTTAAGGTAGCAGACAGGATCATCGCCACTGCCGAAAAGTACGGGATAGGACGCAAGGATCTGATATTCGATCCGCTCTGTATGACTATAAGCGCAGACACGAGCGCTGCGATAACGACGCTTGAGTGTGTACGGATACTCAGGAACGAATATGGGGTTCACACATCCCTTGGCATAAGCAATGTATCGTTCGGACTTCCAAACCGCAACATGATTACGGCAGGAATGTTCGCAGCAGCGCTTGAGAGGGGACTTTCCGCGGCGATCATGAATCCGTTCATGCCGGAGATGATGGCGACATATTACAGTTATCGTGCACTTCACGATCTTGACAGTAACTGTATGCAGTTCATTGAATTCGCAGACGGCTACGCCGAAAAATACGCAGGTCAGACTGTTGCGGCACCTGCTGCGTCAACCGCTAAACCGGATGAGAAGTCCGACATGACAGAGCTCATGAGTGCGATCGTAAAAGGCCTTAAGGATTTGTCCGCAAAGATCACGGACAGGATGATAAATGAGCAGCACAGGGATCCTCTTGAGATCGTCTCCGAAGAAGTGATACCGGCACTTAATGAAGTGGGTCAGGGCTTTGAAGAAAAAAGAATGTATCTGCCCCAGCTCCTTATGAGCGCAGAAGCAGCCAAGGAAGCTTTTGTTATCATCAAGTCGCATATAGAGAAGAACAAAAAAGACAGCAAAGCTTCTGCAAATTCAGACTGCAAGATCGTGATAGCAACCGTAAAAGGTGACGTTCACGATATAGGAAAAAACATAGTAAAGCTACTGCTGGAAAACTACGGATTTGACGTAACGGATCTCGGAAAGGATGTAGCACCCGAGGAGGTCCTGAAGGCAGTGACGGATATACATGCCGATGTGTGCGGTCTGTCCGCTCTCATGACGACAACGGTACCCGCGATGGAAGAGACGATAAAACTTATCCACGAGCGTGCCGACTGGTGTAAAGTCATGGTGGGAGGTGCGGTACTGACTCAGGAGTACGCCGACAGGATCGGTGCAGATGCGTATTCAAAGGATGCAATGGGATCAGTCAGATATGTCGAGGGACTGATGGCTTCGCGTAAGTGATTTTTGACCGAAAGAGGTAATTTATGACAGAGAAAAAAGTTATCGGCCTGCTCATAGTGATCGCCGGAGCTGTGGTAGCTCTCATACTGACGGGGATCATTTATAAAAGGGTTGTTAAGAAGAACAACAATCTTCATACGAGATTCCTCGTTCAGATGCTCCGGTTCATCATAGTAGTCGGTGCCATTATCAACGGCGTAGGCGTTGTATCGGATACGATGAGCCTCGGTACTCTGTTTTTCAGAAGTTCCGCTCTTATCGTGGCGATACTCGGTTTTGCGGCGCAGCCGGTCATAGCTGACCTTATCAGCGGGTATCTGATCAGTCTTAACAAGCCGTTTGAGATAGGAGACAGGATAGAGGTTGAGGGTCAGGAACCGGGTACCGTGGAAGATATAACTCTTCGTCATACGGTCATTCATATATATGACGGGATCAGACTCGTTATCCCGAACAGTCTGATGAACTCCAAGGTCATTAAGAATACGAGCTACAAAATGGACAGGAGATGTCTCCATCTTGAGTATTTCGTAAGTTATGATACCGATGTCCAAAAAGCGATGGACGTGATAAGGGACTGCGTTGTTGCCTGTCCTTATACACTTGATGTTGAGCGGAACGGGATCAGAGAAGATTCGGGTCCGGTATATTTTACCAGATTCGGAGACAGTGCCCTGATACTTGAGACAACGGTATTTATCAGCAGGACAACCGAGTCGCATATTGCAAAAACAGACATGAATGTCAGGGTGCATAAGGCATTTGCGGCTCATGGCATAGAGATACCTTATAACTTTGTGAATGTGGTCGAAAGAGAATATGTAGAAAATGAAGTTGTTGAGGATAAAGGCACAGCTAAAAATGAGCCGGTCAAGCGAACTTTCAGAACCGATACATACAGGCTGTATGATACGAAAGAGCCGATAGCGCGCGTGATAACCGCCACCGAGCAGTTCGGATCAAGACTTAAGCTTGATCAGAAGTATGTCATGCAACTGCAGCTCATATCCGAAGAACTTATAGGCATAGTCAGGAATATAATAACCGATGCAAAAGCGACCTTCTGGATAGAAGGTACAGGTCTTCTTTGCAGAATACATCTCCTGCTTCCAACAAGCGTCGAGAGTGCCGAATACCAGAAACTGATCTCACTTTCAACTACGGGTAAGAATGAGGCTGCTTCTAATATCTCCGGAAAGATATGGCAGATGACGATGAACGGTTTGCTGCAGAAAAAAGATGGCGAAGGAAAGAAGGGAAGATCATATACATGGTCGCTTCGGGAATACGAGAGCACGGGTGACACGTCACTTCTCGGTGAATCGATACTCTCTTCCATGGCCAATGACGTTAAGGTCAAGGTGACCAAAGCGTCGGTTGAACTTATCGTAATCAAGAAAATGGACAAAAAATGATGACTGACAGGATAGACCTTCATATTCATACGAATGTCTCCGACGGGACAGATTCACCGGAGCAACTGCTTGAAAATGTAAAAAAAGCAGGGATCGGGATCTTTGCCATAACAGACCATGATGAAATAGAAGGTAATCTTGCGGTAAGGAAAGTACTTACCGATCAGGATCCCAAGTTCATACCGGGTGTAGAGTTTTCATGCAGGGACAGAGAGGGAAAATATCATATACTTGGATATGGGTTTGATACGTCAGGCGCCGGGATCCTCGATGTTGTGCAGACGGGACATGAGTTCAGAATGGGAAAGGTCAGGGCCAGGCTTGATTTTCTGAAAAGTGAGTTCGGGTTTGATTTTCCAAAGGGGGAGATCGATGCGATCCTTGCGCAAAGAAGCCCCGGAAAGCCGCATATCGGGAACCTTATGGTCAAGTACGGATACGCACCGGACAAAGAGACGGCCATACACGATTATATCGATAAGCTCCATTTTAAGAGCGCATACGTGGAACCTGAGTTTGCCATAAAGGGAATATTGGCTTCCGGAGGGATACCGGTCCTTGCACATCCGTCGTACGGAAGCGGAGACCAGCTGATAGTCGGACAGGAGATGGAGGATCGTGTAAAGAGGCTGATGGGTTTCGGGCTTGCGGGCCTTGAGACTTTTTATTCGGGATTTTCCGATAAACTGCGGCATGAGATACTGTCCCTTGCGGAAAAATATGATCTGTATGTGACAGCGGGAAGCGACTATCACGGGCACAATAAAATGGTCATTCTCGGAGATACGGGTTTGCACAAGACTTCCAAACTTCCCAAAGGTATGGTAAAATTCCTTAAGGATATGAAAGTATATGAGGGTTGATCTTATGGCTAATGAAACAGTAATGATCAAACTGTCCGGAAGGATAGATTCGAACAATTCGGCACAGACAGAGCAGGATATAACTGCACAGATCCCGGAAGGAGATGTTTCCATCGAGATGGATGCATCGGAGCTTGAGTATATTTCAAGTGCGGGCTTAAGGGTACTCCTTCACATCAAGAAAGATCACCCGAACTTTGTGATACGAGGAGTCAACTCGGAGGTATATGAGATATTTGAAATGACCGGATTTACGCAGATATTAAGTGTTGAGAAGGCATACAAAGAGATCTCGATAGAAGGTTGCGAGCCTATAGCACAGGGCGCCAACGGAATCCTGTACCGCATTGATCAGGACAATCTGGTAAAAGTATACAAGAATGCGAACGCGCTCGAAGAGATACGAAATGAGCGTGAAGTCGCAAAACTTGCGCTTGTACTTGGCATACCGACGGCTATATCATATGATGTTGTTAAAGTCGGTGACAGTTACGGTTCGGTCTTCGAACTGTTAAATGCCAAGTCTTTATCAAGTATCATGGTCAGTGATCCCGCTAAGTTCGATTGGTGTGTTGACGAATTTGTTAAGATGCTCAGGAAGATACATGGTACCGAAGTTCCTGCGGGCAAGCTTTCCGACATGAAGGAAACGGCCGTTCAATGGGCGGATTTTCTGAAAGACCATTTGCCCGAGGATTCGTATGTCAGACTGAAGAAGCTTATTGAAGACATTCCGCATGATGACCACATGATCCACGGTGATTATCATTCAAATAATCTTGAATTCCAGGATGGAGAGGTCCTGCTGATCGACATGGATACACTTGCCATAGGACATCCTATATTTGAACTGGCGTCGATCTTCAATGCTTATGTCGGTTTCGGCGAGATGGATAAAACGATCACCAAACAGTTTCTCGGACTTGAACCGGAAGTGGCGGCAGATTTTTGGCACAGATCTCTTGCAAAGTATCTTGAGACGGATAATGAAGCGAAGATACGTGAGGTTGAGGATAAGGCAAGGATACTCGGGTATGTCAGGCTGATAAGACGTTCCATTCGCAGAAAGGGACTTGAGACCGAAAAGGGAAGAGAGCAGATAGAACACTGGAAGAGTGAACTTCTCGATCTTCTTGATAAAGCCGATTCACTTACATTTGATGCAAATGAGCTTGAGACTGATGCGCTGACGGAAAATCTGGAAGATGTTCAGAAGTTCGTAGGAGAGCGTCTTGAACTGCTCGGATGTGATGTCAAAACAAAGAATCAGGTCGATATAGCTGTTGAAGAGATATTCGTAAATATTGCGCATTACGCATATAAGACCGGGACAGGCAAGGCAGTTGTAAGGGTAGAGATCACGGAAGATCCGCCGACGGTCTCGATCACGTTTATGGATCACGGGGTCGAATACAATCCGCTGGAAAGAGATGATCCCGATATCACTCTGTCAGCAGAGGATCGTCAGATAGGAGGCCTCGGTATATATATGACCAAGAACCTTATGGATGATGTTTCATACGAACACAGAGAAGGAAAGAATATACTCAGACTTAAAAAGAATCTTTAGGAGGAACGACAATGACTATCAATGAAAACAAAAATGGGAGCGAACTCGTGATCATACCGGAGGGACGTCTTGATACGACTACGGCACCCGAACTTGAAACAAGAGTAAAAGAGATCATCGAAGGAGTGACAGATCTTACATTTGATCTTTCAAAGCTTGAGTACATCTCATCGGCAGGACTGCGTGTTCTTCTGTCAACTCAGAAGGTCATGGAAAAACAGGGTAAGATGAGATTCATAAATGTCAGTGACATCATAATGGAGATCTTTGATGTTACGGGATTTTCGGAGATACTCACCATAGAATGAGAGGTTTGAAATGACAGGATTTGAATTTCTTGATCAGGAAATCGCACTGGAATACTGCGCCGGTGACGAGGAGATATACCGCGAGATACTCGAGGGATATCTTGAAGAGGACAGACGCGAGGAGCTGAAGCGTTATTTTGATGCGCAGGATCTGGCTAATTACAGGGTGATCGCACATGCGATCAAGTCGACGAGCCGGACGATAGGAGCGATCGAACTGTCCGATCTTGCCAAGGAGCTTGAATATGCTGCAGCCGACGGCAATGCTGATTTTATCAGGGACAACAATGAGTCGCTGGTTGCCAAATATTCCGATATACTTGAGAAGATAAAGGCAGCACTGTAAGATGGTCCCGCAGATCCATATATCAGTACGGGGATTGGTTGAGTTCATCATGCGAAGCGGTGACATAGACAGGCGCCGCAATACCGGCTCGGGTCCGGAAGTGATGCTTGAAGGTGCCAACATTCACCGTATGATACAGCGGCGCATGGGAAAATCTTATCACGCCGAGGTCTATTTAAAATGCATCATCCGGCGAGGAGATGCTGACATAATCATTGACGGAAGAGCGGACGGTATAATCATACCGTCCTGTTTTGATGACCGGATTTTGTTTTCCGAAGACGATGATAAAAAGACCGCAAAGCTTGATGAACCCGAAGGATCACAGGAACCATTTGAACTTACTGTGGGCGGGCAGATCGATCAGGCACGGCATGTGATCATCGATGAGATCAAGACCACTTACCGCGAACTCGAACGGATCAGGGAACCCGAAAAAGTACATATGGCGCAGGCCCTGTGCTATGCATATATGGTATCAGACATGGCGGATCTGCCCGAGATAGGTGTGCGCATTACATACTGCAATACCGAGACGAAGGAGGTCAGATATTTTGACAGCCTGTATAAGCGCGAAGAGATAACAGCATGGTTCAGAGGGCTTATAAAGTCGTATGTCAGATGGGCGGACTTTGAAACAGGCTGGAAGAAGATCCGTAACATGAGCATAGAGACGCTTGATTTTCCGTATCCGTACCGGAGCGGACAGCGCGAGCTCGTGGCGCAGGTGTACAGCTCGATATCAAAGAGAGAGCGTCTGTTTGTAATGGCTCCGACCGGAGTCGGTAAGACGCTTGCCAACGTATATCCTTCGTTAAAATCATTCCCCGAGGATAAGGCCGAAAAGATATTTTACCTGACCGCCAAGACGATCACGAGAACCGTTGCGGCGGATTGTCTTAAGGTTTTGCGGGAAGGCGGACTGAAGCTTAAATCCGTTGTGCTTACCGCCAAGGAAAAGATATGTCCGCTCGATAAGTGCGAGTGTAATCCCGATGCGTGTCCGTATGCAAAGGGACACTATGACAGGATCAACGATGCGATGTACGATCTTCTGATAGGCGAAGATGACTTTTCAAGGGAGAAGATCAGAGAGTATTCGGATAAGCACATGGTCTGTCCTTTTGAATTCTCGCTTGATATGTCGCTCTTTTCCGACATGATAATATGTGACTACAATTACGTGTTCGATCCCAACGTATATCTGCGCAGATTTTTCGGGGACAGTGCTTCTGGATCGTTCCTGTTTCTTATCGATGAGGCGCATAACCTTGCCGAGCGCGCCATGAAGATGTATTCAGCAAAGCTCGTCAAGGAACATTTTCTTGATATCAAACGGCTCGTCAAGGATACCGATCCTTATCTTGCAAGATCGCTTGAGAGCTGCAACAGACATCTGCTGACACTTAAGAGAGAGTGCGAGAACAATGTCAAAGTCGTTGACAGCTTTGATCCTTTTGTTAATCTTCTTTTGAGGCTTAACGGAAGGATAGAACAGTTTCTTGATGATCATGACCGGTTTGCGCATACGGATGAACTGCTGGAGTTTTATTTTGAACTGAGGCATTTTCTGAACATATATGAAAACATGAACGAAAAAGACTACGTTACCTACACGAAACTTGAGGATAACGGAGACTTTGCCGCGCACCTTATGTGTGCCAATCCGGCAAAGAGGGTAAGAGCGTGTACGGACAGGGCAAGAGCGACGGTGTTCTTCTCAGCCACGCTTATCCCGATAGGTTATTACCGTATGATGCTCGGTGCCGACGAAGAGGATCCGGCGGTATATGCAAGGTCCGTGTTCGACCCGGCTAACAGGGCGCTTCTTGTCGCAAGGGATGTAACGAGCAAATACACAAGAAGAGGCGAGAGCGAATACGATAAGATGGCAAGGTATATCTTTGCCATGACGCAGGCCAGATGCGGGAATTACATGGTTTTCTTTCCGTCATTTGCAATGCTCGAAAATGTTTACGATCTGTATATGAGCAGATATTTTGCTCCCGAAGATCAGGAGGTCATCATACAGTCTGCGTCCATGTCGGAGGCAGACAGGGAAGATTTTCTGTCAAGATTTGCCGAACAAAATGATGATACGCTTATCGGATTCTGTGTTCTGGGAGGTATATTTTCAGAAGGGATAGATCTGAAGAACGACGCGCTTATCGGTGCGATCATAGTCGGAACGGGACTTCCGATGGTGTGCGCGGAACGCGATCTGATGAAACGCTGCTATGATGAGATGGGGCTTGACGGATTTGCATATGCATACCGTTATCCGGGAATGAACAAGGTGCTTCAGGCGGCCGGACGCGTTATAAGAACTGAAGAGGACAGGGGAGTCGTTGCACTCCTTGACGAAAGATTTCTGGGACGCGACTATCTGAGACTGTTCCCGCGCGAGTGGGAGGATTATCATATTTGCAGGGTTGATGATATCGCGGAAAGCCTTGAGATATTCTGGAACCCGAATGGATTGATTGTTTGAGATCAGGAGGATTGAAATGAATACCGTAGAGACCGACGGGATAATATTTGATGTGGACGGAACATTGTGGGATTCGACAAATGTTGTGGAACGCGCGTGGAACAAGGCGATCGAAGATAGTGGGATAGAAGGAATATCGGTTACCGCAGCACAGCTGAAGTCTCTTTTCGGACTTCCGATGGATGATATAATCCTTGCTATCATGCCCGATGAGAGCGAAGAGGTTAGAAAGCGCTTCAAGCCGCTTTGTTTTTCGTACGAGCATGATTTTCTCGACAGGGAAGCAGGGGAACTGTATCCCGATTTTGAGAGGACACTTCAGACGCTTTCTTCGCGGCATGAGCTGTTTGTCGTAAGTAACTGCCAGGCCGGCTATATCGAACTGTTCTGTAAGAAGACGGGATTCGGAAAATTTTTTAAGGACCATGTATGCCCCGGAGATACCGGGCTGCTTAAGGCTGATAACATAAGGTATATCATGGAAAAACACTCTCTTTAGAATCCGGTCTACGTAGGCGACACCCACATGGATGAGGAGGCATCGAGAGCTGCCGGGGTCAGGTTCGTGTTCGCCGAATACGGTTTCGGGCACTGCAAAGCGCCTGACTACACGATATCCAAACCGTCCGATCTGATACCGTTGTTCGCACCGAGCGTCTGATCATGCAAGGTGCTTTCGGATAAGTGCGATCTCCTCTTTGTACGGCGGTAACGTTTCTCCGTCCGGATCGTCGGGATCCGGGATGTACGGGGTCTCAAGTATCTTCGGGATATCCTTAAAATCAGGATGACCCACTACGGCACATATCGCTTCGAGCCCGATAGAACCTTCGCCGATGTTGGCGTGCCTGTCTTTGTGAGAACCGAGCGTATTCTTTGAATCGTTTATGTGAAATACGCTTATCTTATCTTTTCCGACT
The DNA here is from genome assembly GCA_017620345.1 of Lachnospiraceae bacterium. Next base: position 20,832 of record JAFZQP010000060.1, on the reverse strand, counting down.
ATCTTATCGAATCTGTCAAGAACTCCTTCAAGATCACTGACTATATCGTAACCCGCATCAAACACGTGGCATGTATCAAAGCAGACCTTCAGTTTGTCGCTGCATTTCACGCCGTTTATGATGCTGGCGAGTTCTTCGAATGTACATCCGATCTCACTGCCTTTGCCCGCCATGGTCTCAAGTGCGATATTGCATTTCATGTCGGGCGTCAGTATCTCATCAAGTCCTTCGATTATCTGAGCGATCGCATCGCCTCTGTCGGCGCCTACAGCCGAACCGGGGTGAAGTATCAGGGTATCGCTTCCCATCGCAACGGTCCGCTCCACCTCGATCGCAAGGAAATCCTTTGCAAGCTTGTATATCTCGGGCTTTATCGTATTGCCGAGGTTTATTATATACGGAGCATGGATCACGAGCTTTTCTATGCCGTGCTCCTTCATATACGCATGTCCCTCATCAACGCGAAGTTCCGAAACATCCTTACGTTTCGTGTTCTGCGGTGCGCCTGTGTATACCATGAAGGCATTGGCGCCGTATGATGCGGCTTCCTTTGCGGAGCCGAGGAACATATCTTTTCCGCACATCTTGCAGTGCGAACCGAGAAGAATTTCTGACATAATCGTATCCTTTCGCGGGAATACTTTGCCCCGCACCCTAGTCTTAATGCACAGATTATACAATTTATTGCGCTTTGTGTAAAGACATGATACTATATGTAGATATTTGGAAGAAAACAGGCAATGAGGGAGGAAATATCATGTGGGCATATGAATCAGTATTTTATCAGTTCTATCCGCTCGGCTTCTGCGGAGCACCGTTCGAGAACCCGGGAAGGGCTCTTTGCGCCGAGGAAAGAAATGCAGGAGAAAAGCCGGAGCATTCGGGAGAAAATCATTCGATACTTAAGGTCATAGACTGGATCGATCATCTTAAGAAACTTAACATAAACGCGATCTATTTTTCACCGCTGTTTGAATCCGATACCCACGGATACAATACGAGGGATTATACGGTCATCGACAGCCGTATAGGTACAAACGATGATTTTAAAAAGGTCGTGGATGAACTGCACAAGGCCGGCATAAAGGTCATTGTTGACGGCGTGTTCAATCATGTCGGACGAGGATTCTGGGCGTTTGTTGATGTGCAGAAGTATAAGTGGGACAGTATCTACAAGGACTGGTTCTGTTTGAACTTCGACGGCAATTCGAACTACAATGACGGATTCTGGTACGAAGGCTGGGAGGGAAACTATGATCTGGTAAAGCTTAACCTCGGCAATGAGGCCGTAGTATGCCATATTCTCGACTGCGTAAAGGGATGGGTTGATGAATTTGACATAGACGGTATAAGGCTCGATGTTGCCTACTGCCTGTCACAGGAGTTCCTCAGAAGGCTTCGCTCATACACGAACGGCCTTAAGGAAGATTTCTTTTTGCTCGGAGAGTGTCTTCACGGCGATTACAACCGCTGGATGGCTGACGACATGTGCCACAGTGTTACGAATTATGAGTGTTATAAAGGGCTGTATTCAAGTTTTAACAGCATGAACATGTTCGAGATATGTCACTCGCTCCTTCGTCAGTTCGGGCCGGATAACTGGTGCCTGTACCGCGGAAGACATCTGCTCTCGTTTGTTGATAACCACGATGTTACAAGAGTGGCGAGCATCCTGTCCAACGAAGCACATCTGCCGCTCATATATTCTCTTGCGTTTGGAATGCCCGGGATACCGAGTGTGTATTACGGAAGCGAATGGGGTGAGAAGGCAGACAAGTCGATGGGAGATCCCGCGCTTCGCCCGTGCTTTGATGCGCCGCAGGAAAACGCCCTTACAGAGCATATTTCAAGGATAGCAAAGGCCAAACACGAAAGTAAGGCGCTGTGTTACGGTGATTTTAAAAATGTTGTCCTTACAAATAAGCAGTGCATCATCGAGAGAAGGTGCGATGATGAAAGAGTACTTGTTTGCATAAATGCCGACGGGGAGGAATATACAGCACATTTTGATGCCGGCTGCGGAACGGCCGATGATCTTATCTCGGGTGAGAAGATCGATTTTGGCGGCGGGCTTCGGATGAAGCCTTATTCATCCATGTTCCTGAAAATGGAAAAATAGCGTAAAAACGCACAATAATTGTTGTTTTTTCCATCACATTCATGTATAATTTTTACATATTTTCCTTATTATTATAGGAGAAGGAAGGGTATAGGTTATGGCTCAGAATGTGAAGAACAGGAAAAAAGACGAGGAAAAAGTTCCCTTTATCAAATCGATCACGGCTAAGATAATGCTGCTCGTGCTCGTGTGCGTGACTATAACGGTGATCGTATGTACGGTCATCTTTGTCAAGAACGCAAAGAGCGAGATCACCGCTATAAGCATGGAGTATATCGAGTATACGGTCAAGGCGGAGAGGGATCTTCTCAATCGAAAGGCACCTACGGCGGTCAATGCCGAATTCTACAAGAATGCTCTGGAAAATATCACTATAGACGGTATAAGCGGTTCCTACGCATATCTTGTATCGGGGGACGGTATCATGCTTTATCATCCGACTGCGGAAAAGGTCGGATCTCCCGTGGAGAATGAAGTTGTTAAAGGGCTCGTTTCCCAACTGCAGTCAGGGTCGGTTCCTGAAGACGGAGTTGCAAGATATCAGTACAAGGGTTCCTACAAGTACGCAGGTTACGCTATCACAAATAAAAATCAGATCCTTGTCATCAGCGCGGATGAGGACGATGTCCTTGCGCCGATGAACAGGATCAGGAATATCGGTATCATCATATCGGTCGTTATGCTCCTTATTTCACTTGCGGGTGCATATGCGATGTCTGTTCTTATCGTAAGACCTATCAAACAGATCACAGAGATACTTGACAAGACAAGTAAATTCGATTTCAGACACAATCCTAATTCCGACAGGCTCGTAAAGCGTCATGATGAAAACGGCGTTATGGCAAGAGCCGTTGCCGGAATGCGTACGAGTCTTCGCAGGATGGTTGCGAGCATTGATGACGCTTCATCAAGGATCAACGGTAACGTTGACCAGCTTGAGGATGTTACAAACGTTGTCAACTCGATGTGTACGGACAACTCGGCAACAACCGAGGAGCTGGCAGCAGGAATGCAGGAGACTACGGCAACGACCGAGAGTATTTATGCGAACATCGGTTATATGAAGACCGGAGCAGAGGATATCCAGGCACTTTCCGAGGCCGGAGATACAATGTCCAAAGAGGTTATGGAAAGAGCTGCGGATCTTCGTGACAAGACGATCGCTGCAACAGAGAGGACGAAGGAAAAATACGAGTCGGTTAAGATCAGATCCGATAAGGCGATCGATGATTCGAAGGCTGTTGAGAAGATCAATGCTCTTACCGAAGCGATCATGGCGATCTCTTCACAGACATCACTCCTTGCACTCAATGCTTCGATCGAAGCTGCAAGAGCGGGTGAGGCAGGACGCGGATTTGCGGTTGTTGCAACTGAGATCGGAAACCTTGCGAACCAGACATCGACTACGGTTGCTGATATCAACAATATCGTAAGCGAAGTCAACAATGCGGTATCAAATATGTCGGGATGTCTTGCCGAAACAGGTGAGTTCCTTGAGGAGACGGTACTTGCGGATTATGCAGAGTTCGCACGCGTAAGTGAACAGTACAACGATGATGCGGTCAAGTTCAAGGAAAGCATGAACGATGTACATGAGTCGATAGTCAATCTTACCGATTCCATCGCGAAGATCAGCGATGCGATCCAGGGGATCACTTCAACGGTCGGCGAGTCGACTGTCGGCGTTACGGAGATCGCTGAGAAGACGACTGACATGGTATCCAGAACGAGCGAAACGAGCGGCCTTGTAGAAGAGAGCAAGAACTGTGTCGTACAGCTCCAGGATATCGTCGGAGAATTCCAGCTCGATTGATCTTTACTCTTACATTTTCAGTAAAAGTGTTGTAGATTGTCAAATTTTAACAGGAGGTTTTTATGTACAGTGTGGGCGATACGGTTGTGTGCAGTAACGGTGTGTGTAGGATCGAGAAGATCGGCCCTCTTGCGGGTATGGGCAAATCCGTTGCCAACAAGAAGTATTACACACTGCGCCCCTGTTTTGACTCCGCCGCAACGATCTATGTGCCGGTGGAAGGAGATGATGAGGCCTTAAGGTTTGCACTTGGCAAGGAAGAAGTCAAGGAACTCATGAATGAGATAGATGATCTCGACCAGATCAATATCTCGGATGAGAAGAAGCGTGAACTTGAATACAAGAATGCCGTCAATTCCAAAGATCCGAGAAAACTGATACGGATAATCAAGACAATGTATTTCAGAAGAAAGGCCAGAATTGAGAGCGGTAAGAAATCCACCGCGATCGATGAGCGGTATTTCAGGATCGCCGAGAACCGCCTGTATGAGGAGATGGCACTCGCACTTGAGATAGACCGTGAGGAAGTTAAGGACTATATACGAAGCTACATCGAGAAGAGATGAAGGAAGGGAGATGTGCACATCACATCTCCTTTTTTATGGTATAATACAGAACATATGAAGAAGACTGTTATAACATATCTGATTTTCATACTTGCCATGACGGCGTTTGTCACCCTCAGGGTATATGCAGGGCGTGCGATCGCGGCGGATGCCGCAACACCCGAGCCTGAATCGGAAAACCTTACCGATTCATACGAAACGCTCGCAGATACTCTTGATAAGATGAAGGATAAGGAGCCGGAAGAAAAGACCGATACTTACGATGAGGATGAATATCTGTGGCATGGTGATATCACTCCCGAAAAGGATTTTACGGGGTTGCTCCCGAGGATAGTATGCTGGGGAGATTCGCTCACGGTATCGCTTGATGGGAAGAGTGCTTTTCCGGATATACTCAGAAGCCTGTCGGGTTGCGAGGTAGTCAACTATGGTGTTGAAGCCGAGAACACAGCCATGATCGCGATGCGCGAGGGAGGACTGCGCGTTAACGTTAAGGCCACAGTGATACCGGCTGATGTTACGCTCATTCCGGTATTTCTTAGGACCGAAAACAACGGGCATGTCTATTTTCTTGACAACGGCGACGGCGGAGTCAATCCGTGCAGGATAGGCGGGATCGAAGGAGAACTGCAGAAGCTTAACGGTTCATATTACTTCAAAAGATCGGCCAAAGGGGAGCGGACCGCGATTGATGAGGGAACACAGTTCGAGACATTCGGGATGACAGATTCCAAACCGGAGGATGTTCTTGTGATCTTTGCCGGAACGAACGATCTTCCGAACAAAAACAGTGTACGCAATATCATCGAACTTGAGCGGAGCATGCTGGATGCGGCAGGGAGTGATAAATACATCATCGTAGGGCTGACGTATGCAGGCGGTATCCCGGAGATAGATGAGGTAAACCTCGCGCTTGAAAAAGAGTTCGGGGATCATTTCGTTGATATAAGAAAATACATGCTCAGCTACGGCCTTGAAGACAGCGGGATCACGCCGACGGCTGAAGATGAGGCCGATATCAAAAAGGGAGAGATCCCTTCTTCACTTCGTAAGGATTATGTTCACGGGAACAAGCATTATCACAGACTGCTCGGAGAGCAGATTTACAGAAGGATGCAGTATCTCGGATATATACCGCAGGGATCCGGACAGGATTGATCGTCAGTTTACTTTTGAAGGATGCGGGAAGTATCTTACCCACGCCTTTCCGAGTATCTTGTCTTTGTATACGTAAGGCTGGTTCCAGTATCTGGAATCCATGGAATTGTTTCTGTTATCCCCCATCATGAAATAGGCTCCTTCGGGAACCTTATACGGACCGAAATCTCCGAGAGGTGTCGTAACGATATAATCGGATTCGTCAAGCGGGACATCCGAATCGTTTATATATACCTGCCCCTGTTTGACAGTGACTGTCTCTCCGGGAAGTCCGATCACACGCTTGATGAAATATTCTTTTTCGTTATCGGGAAACATGAAGATAACGATGTCGCCGCGCTGCGGATCTTCATTGATGTATGCGAGACGGTTTCCTATCAGTCTGTCGCCTGTCATGATCGTCGGCTCCATCGAAGCAGAGGGGATCTTGGCATTGACGATTATGAATTTATCAAGGGAAAAAGCAAGGAGGGCAGATATCGCGATAACGATCGCCCATTCTATAAGTTCACGTTTTAAAGATGTCTTTTCTTCCATATCATACTCTCTTAAAAAAAAGTGGACCACTACCCCCGTCCCCCAGGTCCACCCGGGTTCTTGCAACATCGTTAGTGATTATAATATAATAGTTTATCCGATACAAGCAGGAAGTGTGTAATAAATGCAGTTTAATTCGATCACATTTATCATAATATTTCCGATCTTACTGATCCTGTATTATCTTATACCGAAAAGGTTTAGATATTTATGGCTGCTCATATGCAGTTATTCTTTTTATTATCTTGGCAGCGGTTCGTTTACTGCGCTTCTTGCCGTCTCAACGATCATAACATACATAACGGGTATAGCACTTGATGCATTTGACGGGGCGAAAGTCAGGAAGGCGATAGTCTTCGTATCCGTCATACTGCAGATCCTGCCGCTTTTTGTGTTCAAATATCTTGATTTTACACTGGATCTTTTCCAAAGCGGATTAAGATTTAACCTGATGATACCGCTCGGGATATCGTTCTATACGTTCCAGGCCATATCGTATATCGTTGATGTTTACAGGCGTAATTGTGCCTGCGAAAAGAATGTTCTTAAGCTTGCGCTGTATCTGTCGTTTTTCTTAAGCATCGTATCGGGTCCGATAAACAGGGCCGGTGATATGCTGGGGCAGTATACGAACAGTAAGCTTTCATATGATAATATCAAACGCGGCATGCAGAAAATGCTGTGGGGGTATTTTCTCAAGCTTGCGATCGCCGGAAGGCTTGCGATAGTCGTTGATAATGTGTACGGAGATATCGAGGGGCATTCGGGATTTACGATCGCCATAGCGGCTCTTTCATATATGTTCATGCTCTACTGTGATTTTGAAGGTTATTCCCAGATAGCCATCGGAAGCGGATATATGCTGGGTATAACGATGAAGGAAAACTTCAGACAGCCGTTCTGCTCAACAAGCCTTTCCGAGATGTGGAGACGCTGGCATGTTTCGCTCTCAACGTGGTTTCGCGATTACCTGTATATTCCGCTCGGGGGCAGCAGGCGCGGGGTCGTGCGCAAGTACGTTAATCTTTTCATCGTATTGTTTGTGAGCGGCATATGGCACGGGGCAAACCTGACGTTTTTCATATGGGGTGCACTTAACGGTGCTTACATAATAATCGGGCAGATACTTCTTCCGTACAGGGACAGGCTGGCAGACATCATTAAGAAGAAGATATGTCCGGGCGATGCAGGGGCAGTCTTTGACAAGGTCAGAACAGCCTTTTTGAGGATAGGCGTATACATACTTTTTTCATATGTTTTCATATTCTTTGCAAACGACAGCGTTACCTCTGCGTGGTTTGCGATAAAGGGTATACTGATGCGGTTTGATGCAGGAAATGCATTGGGTCAGCTTACATCCCTCGGACTCGGAAGTCTCAACCTGGCGTTTACGCTCATTATGATCATATTTGTGATGATCGCGGACAGAGCGGCAAACAGCAGATCATGCGATACCCCTGCACTTATCACGAACATACCGACACCGGTCCGGTGGGCGATCTATTATGCACTTATCACGGCGATACTGTTTTCGGCAAACCTGTCCGGACAGGAGTTCATATACTCGAAGATGTAAGCGGAGTTTGAGCGGAGCAGATAATGAAACCTGTAAGATTTTTCATAAAATGCATACTCGCAGCACTTCCGGCAATAGCCCTTATTGCCTTTACGCTGCTGTGCCCGCTTTGCTATATGGACGAAGAATATCCGGCGTGGCGTCATGCAAAGATGACGGCGGCCGGGAAACTGTATGAAGGAAAAAGTTTTGATACGGTAATTCTCGGGGATTCCGGGGCGATGAGTTCGATCAAGCCGGAGCTTATAAAAGAGGATGCAGTCAATCTGGCGGTAGGAGGTGCAACATCGATAGAGATGTATTACTTCTTTTCGCAGTATCTTTTGACACATGATAAGCCGGATACAGTCGTTATCATGTTCGCACCTTTTCACTACTGGCATATAGACAATTATGAAAAACGGACGGTGTATTTTAAGGCAATACCTGTTTCGGCGCTGACGGAGCTTTACGGTAATGCGAAAAAGTGTGAGGCTTCATCGGTAATATATGATGGGTTTGAAACGGGAGAACTGTCGGCAAGGCTCGGCCTTCCTTCAAAATATCTGCCGGCTATCACTGCGGCAAGGTTTACCGGAAGATATGACCGGAACAAAGAAGCCTTTGATGAACTCGTAAGATCAGGCGGGTACGGCAGATTCGGAGAACTTGAGCAGTGTTATGATCCTTCATATGAAACGTCATATGAGGATATGACAATAGACGGCGATGCCAGGCTTATCACACTGTATCTGCAAAAACTCCTGAGACTGTGCGACGAAAACAATATCCGTGTAAGGCTCATACAGCCTGCTGTCAACACGGAAACTTATGAAGGCCTTAACGAACATTATTACGGATCCTACCGTAACTATATAAAACAGGCCGTATCCGTATGCTCCGATATCGAGTATGAGGACAGCCTCAGGGTATATGACGGAAAGTACTTTGCCGATACGTCGCATCTTAATGAGGCGGGCGCGGATAAGTTCACAAAAGAGGTTTTCGGTCCGTAAATTTTGTGCAAAAATACAATGACAACCACATTATGTTGTGGTATAATCTTTCGAAGATTGGTGATATAATGTCAAAGATTGTTTGACAGAGACTCAGGTAATTGAAGTTTTAGGAGGTTTTTTGGAATGAATAAGAGAGGCATACTTCTTCTCGGACTTTGTTCGATGCTTGTATTTTCCGGGTGTAAGAAGGAAGAGGAAGTGGCAGCGCCCGCAGCGCCCGCTCCGCAGATAGAGGTAGTCAACAATACTCCTGCGATCAGCATTACGGATACGGAGGAAGAAGAAGTTGTTGTTGATGACGGTTCGCATGAGGGTATGTACAGGAGCGAACTCACAAATGAATGGATATCAGAGGATCTCAAAGATCAGAGACCTATAGCGGCAATGGTAGATAATGAGAAGACAGCACTTCCTCATTACGGTCTGTCACATGCCGATGTTGTATATGAGATGACCAATTCACTTGCCAATGACGGTATCACACGTCTGATGGTTCTGGTCAAGGACTGGGGCAGCATAGAACAGCTCGGAAGTATCAGAAGTACACGTCCCACAAACCTTATCATAGCACCCGAATGGAACGCTATCGTATGTCATGACGGCGGCCCGTTCTATATAGATGATTATCTTGCAAAACCTTATGTTGATAACTTCTCGGGTACATTCTCAAGAGTGGACAACGGTAAGTCAAGAGAGTTCACCGAGTACATCTGTACCGGAGACATGGAGAAGAACTTCAACAGCAAGAGCAATGTTTCACAGACATATAACGAGTATTATTCGGGACCTCATTACAAGTTCGTGACCAAGGACGGAGAGATCAATGATCTGTCATCGGCTCCTTCTTCTCAGGACTGCACCAAGATCGAGCTTCCTTTCAAGCATAACGGATCGAAGCTTGAGTATGATCCGGCTACCAAGCTTTACATGTATTCGGAATACGGTCAGAAGCACGTTGACGCAGGCAACAACAATGAGCCTCTCGGATTCACGAACGTTCTTCTGCAGGATGCAAGATATGTCAAGTTTGATGATAACGGATATATGATGTTCCATGCGATCGACTTCAAGCGTGACGGCTGGTACATAACACAGGGTAAGGCTATCCCGGTCACATGGTCGAAGGAAGATGAAGTAACACCTACGCATTATTTCGATAAGGACGGAAATGAGATAGTCCTTAACACAGGTAAGACATATGTTGCGCTTATCCCCGACGATAAGTGGGGCGGACTCAATATGCAGTAATGACAGGAACTTTCATGGCGCGGACAATGTCCGCGCCATTTTGTTAATGATGATTTTTGATATGGGAGAATAAAGTGGCTATCGATCTGTTCAGTATAGGTAAATTTACGGTTCACGGGTACGGTCTGATGATCGGACTCGGCTTCCTGGCGGCAGTTTATGCGGGAAGTCTGCTCGCAAAGCGCGCGAAACTTTCCGACCAGGATTTTGTCAGTATTGCGATATATGTACTTATCATCGGATTCCTCGGCGGCAAGATACTGCATGTGATCGTTGAATTTCGTGCATTTCTTGAGGATCCCATGTCCGTGCTCGGATCGGAAGGGTTCGTCGTATACGGGGGTATACTTACCGGTATCGCAACGATCTATGTTTATTGCAGGATAAAGAAACTTGATTTTCTGAATTATCTTGATCTGTTTGCGGCCTCGGTCCCGATAAATCAGGCGCTGGGAAGGATAGGATGTCTTCTTGCAGGCTGCTGCTACGGCAGGCAGACCGAGTCTTCATTTTCGCTCGTGTTTCCGGAAGGGTGCTGTGCACCGCCGCATGTTCATCTGATCCCGACACAGCCTATAATGGCGGCGGGAAACTTTGTGATCTTTGTCATTCTTGTGGTCCTGTGGCTGAAGGGATATCACAGGATAAGAGGCCTTATGACCTCGCTTTATCTTATAATGTACAGTATAGGGAGATTTCTTATCGAATTCATCCGTGACGATGAAAGGGGAAATGTCGGTGCGCTTTCCACATCACAGTTCATCTCGCTGTTCATATTCGTTGCGGGAGCGGTGCTGCTGTTCGTCAGTACAAGATCCAGGAGATCACTTACCGAAGAAAAGAGCGACAATTGAAGAATATAATCGATTATGTGGACAGGTATAAGGACCTGACATTTGAGGAGAAGGAATTTAATAAGGTTGATGCCCTGATCCTGTCACAGTTCTCATATTTCAAACTTGACGGCATGGTACCTGCTGTCGGACCGATGTGTGAGCCGGTAAGCATACGAAGCATTGCCGAACGGCCTGATGTCGACGACCTGTTTTCGGATGAAAGATATGCCGGGGACAACAGGGCATTGTTTGATGCGATGGCATCGTCGAAGAGATTTGGTGATGTAGGGCTCAATCACTATATCGATCTTGTAAGTAACCGCTGGGAGATGCAGTTTTCGGCGGTAACCGCATATCTTGCGCCCGGAGTTACACATGTTGTTTTCAGAGGCACGGATGAGACCGTGATCGGCTGGAAGGAAGATTTTAATATGGCGTTCATGACGCCGGTGCCGGCCCAGGTCAAAGCGGTCGATTATCTTCACTACGTTTCGGAGCGTATAAAAGGAGATTTTTCGGTCGGAGGTCATTCCAAAGGAGGAAATCTTGCGGTATACAGTGCAATGAAGTGCTCGCCCATAGTCAGGGACAGGATCAGTGTCATATACTCACAGGACGGTCCGGGATTTACGAGGGAGACTCTGGAGGATGCGGATTTTGACGCGATAGCGGACAGGATCCGGAAGTATGTTCCTCATTCATCCATCATAGGGATGCTACTTCAGTCGCAGGAACAGTACAGGGTCATACAGGCAAGGAGCATAGGGATACTTCAGCACGATCCTTTTAACTGGGAAGTCGAGGATGATGATTTTGTCTACAGGGATGACATAGCGCAGAGATACGTCATGTCGGATGCTTCGGTTAATGAATGGGCAAGACGTACCGATCCGGAACAGATGAGAGTGTTCGTTGATAAGGTTTATGAAGTGTTCACTCTTGCCGGCGTGGACGATCTGAACAGTATCAGACAGAACGTAACGTCGATAATGCAGAACGCAAAAGCCGTCATGGACAACATGGATGAAGAAGACAGACAGAGGGTGAAGGAAGTAGTTTCTGTTTTTATCGACTGTGTCAAAGAACAGGTAAAGGAAAAGATCCCGTTCGTATAGATCATATTATGAGCTTTGCCAGAAGATAAATGACAAACAGGTGAAGCGGATAGAATATATAGAATGCGTATTTGAACCTCGGCTTTATGGAAGGATCATAGAAGTACAGCAGGATGAACGAAATCGGAGCATATTTCTCCCAGCTTGTTGAGGCTGCTCCCGCCAGAAGACGCAGTTCCCCAAGATCTTTTGTAAAATACAGTACGGCTGCAAGGAGCATGCACTTCCATGAATAGTCGGAATGAAGAAGATAAGCTGCATCCGCAAATGCAATGACTGCACAGATCTGCGCCAGATATACAACGGCTCGTGACAGACCGAAGGTGTTCACGTCAAGGAACCGGAGCAGTATCAGCATCAAAAGCGCGATCAGGAATGTCAGCATTATGTTCTGGTGCTCATTGTTGACAAGCTTTCCGTAGAGTCCCAGATCAAACGGGATCTCGGATATTACTGCGAACACGGCAAGACGTGCGGCATATTTCCACTTGTTCTTTGTGCGGAAGAATCCTTCCACAAGAAAGAATGTAAATATCGGAAAAGCCAGACGTCCGACCCCGCGGCATGCGGTGTATACTTTGTTAAGTGTTGTATAACTTTCCGGCAGTATATCCATGCCATGCGCGGCCATGTAATTATGTATTATGCCATAGGCGATGTGATCTATGAGCATAAACACACACGCGATGATCTTGAGCGCAGTGCACGACAGTCTGATATTTGCAGGTGTTCCTTTGGTTTCCATACCAATTGATTCTATCACAACGGTAACGATTATGAAACAACAAACATTTATGAAACTGATAACGATCGGACTTGCCTCGGTACTCCTTACGGGTTGTACAGATGAAAAGAGCGCAGAGCAGACTGCGATGGATGCGGTCGCTGCGGGGGACTACGATACCGCGGTTTCTATAGCATCCGCTGCGGCAGAAGAAGGGGCGGCGGATAAGGATACGTTCAGGGCAAGAGCCATAGCGATGCTTGGCCTGGGGCAGTACGATCAGGCGGAAGATTCTTTTATCCAGGCGCTCGGATGCTCCAACGGGATCATAGACCGGACCGACATAGACAATTCATATTATCTTGCGGTCGCACAGTACAAAAACGGAGACCACGAAGAGGCAAAGACAACACTTGATTCGATAATCGCGCTTCGGCCGAAGGATGACGGAGCCTACTATATGCGGGGCAAAGTGGAACTTGCGATGGGGAATAAGGAAGCTGCCATAAGTGATTTTGACAGTACGGTGACTCTCGCTCCGGGCAATTACGACAGGTATGTCGGAATATATGAGCAGCTCCACTATTACGGGTACGATACCGAGGCTGCTTCCTATCTTGAGAAAGCGATGTCGGCCGGCAGCAAACTGTCGGATTACAATAAAGGCGTGCTGGAATACTATCTCGGATCATATACCGAAGCCAGGAATGATCTCGAAAATGCGAGGAAGGGCGGGGATAGCGAAAACCTTTCCCTGTATCTCGGAAAGACATACGAGGCTCTCGGCGACGAAGGATATGCGATGTCTATATACGAGGACTATATCCGTCAGAATTCCGGTGCGGGACGCATCTATGAGCAGCTTGCGAACTGCCAGATCAGAAAGGGTGATTACGAATCGGCGCTTACAACGATCGAGGCGGGATTATCTCTAGGAAACGGAGAGGGGGAGCAGTCCCTTATGTTCGACAGGATCGTGGCATACGAAAGGCTGTATGATTTCCGTTCGGCAAAAAGATACATGGATGAGTATCTGTCTGTTTTTCCCGACGACGAAGTCGCCAGAAGGGAAGATGTTTTTTTGAGCAGTAGGTAGAAATCGAACAGGTCATTTTGTGCATGGTGTACAATATCTTGTGGTGTTAACAAAAAGTTAACATAAGATATTGTATTTTCATATTGACTTATGATTTTTGCAATGATATATTAGTAATCGTCTTCAGACAAATCTGTTTTAATCGATGAGTGGGGTCTAATAAAGGGTCTTATTTAGGAAGGGAGTAGTCAGAATGTTCAGCGTTGTAAAGAGAAACGGGGAGGCGGCCGACTTTAACATCACCAAGATAAGTGATGCGATAATGAAGGCCTTTAATGCATGTGAGAAGCAGTACACAAATGACATGATCGATATGTTATCACTTCGGGTTACTGCTGATTTCCAACACAAGATGAATGAGAATAAGATAACGGTCGAGGATATCCAGGACAGTGTTGAGGTCGTACTGGAGCAGGCCGGCTATACGGAAGTTGCCAAGGCATACATCCTCTATCGTAAGCAGCGCGAGAAGATCCGTAACATGAAGTCAACGATCCTTGATTACAAGGATGTTGTCAACAGTTACGTGAAGGTTGAGGACTGGAGAGTCAAGGAGAACTCAACGGTCACATATTCCGTAGGCGGACTCATCCTTTCCAATTCAGGTGCCGTTACTGCCAATTACTGGCTTTCGGAGATATATGACGAGGAGATAGCGGAAGCACACAGGAATGCGGATATCCATATCCATGATCTGTCGATGCTGACAGGATACTGTGCGGGCTGGTCGCTCAAGCAGCTCATCCAGGAAGGTCTCGGCGGCATCAGCGGCAAGATCACTTCAGCACCTGCTGCACATCTGTCCGTTCTGTGCAACCAGATGGTCAATTTTCTCGGGATAATGCAGAATGAATGGGCAGGAGCCCAGGCGTTCTCATCATTTGATACATATCTTGCTCCTTTTGTTAAGGTAGATAACCTTTCCTACAAAGAAGTAAAGAAATGCATAGAGTCATTTGTATACGGAGTAAATACACCAAGCCGCTGGGGAACTCAGGCACCTTTCTCGAACATCACGCTCGACTGGACCGTTCCTGCTGACCTGGCCGAACTTCCGGCACTTGTGGGCGGCAAGGAGATGGACTTCAAGTACAAGGACTGCAAAGAAGAGATGGATATGATCAACAAGGCGTTCATCGAGACAATGATCGAAGGTGATGCCAACGGACGCGGATTCCAGTATCCGATCCCGACATACTCCATCACGAGAGATTTTGACTGGTCTGATACCGAGAACAACAGACTTCTCTTTGAAATGACGAGCAAATACGGTACACCGTACTTTTCGAATTATATCAATTCAGATATGGAGCCTTCCGATGTAAGGAGTATGTGCTGCAGGCTTCGTCTCGATCTTCGTGAGCTTCGCAAGAAGACAGGCGGATTCTTCGGCTCGGGAGAATCAACGGGATCGGTCGGTGTTGTTACGATCAACATGCCGAGGATCGCATATCTTGCGACCGACAAGGATGATTTTTACAGAAGGCTCAACCGCATGATGGATATTTCCGCAAGGAGTCTTAAGATCAAGCGCGGTGTCATCACGAAGCTTCTTGATGAAGGATTGTATCCTTATACCAAGAGATATCTCGGAAGCTTTGACAACCACTTCTCAACGATCGGACTGATCGGAATGAACGAGGTCGGACTGAATGCGAACTGGCTGCGTGCCGATATGACAGATACGAGAACTCAGGAGTTTACGAAGGAAGTCCTGAATCATATGAGAAACAGGCTGTCTGATTATCAGGAGATGTACGGAGATCTTTATAATCTTGAAGCAACTCCCGCAGAGTCGACGACGTATCGTCTGGCCAAGCATGACAAGAAGCGCTGGCCGAACATCAAGACCGCAGGTAACCCGGGAGATACGCCTTATTATACGAACTCATCGCATCTTCCCGTTGACTTTACGGCGGATATATTTGATGCACTTGATATACAGGATGAACTTCAGACTTTATATACAAGCGGTACGGTATTCCATGCGTTCCTTGGAGAGAAGCTTCCCGACTGGAAGGCTGCGGCAGCGCTCGTACGCAAGATAGCCGAGAACTATAAGCTTCCTTACTATACTCTCAGCCCGACATACTCGGTATGTAAGGAGCACGGTTATCTGGCAGGCGAGGTCAAGACATGTCCTCACTGCGGCATGACCACAGAGGTATACTCGAGGATCACGGGCTACTATCGTCCGGTACAGAACTGGAATGACGGAAAGAGCCAGGAATACAAGAACAGAGTTGTTTATGATATAGCCAACAGCAGCATGAAACGCCCGTTGACTGCGGTAGTCAAGATGTCCGGAACAAATGATGATGCCAGGATCGAGGTAGGTCCGGTAGAGAATGTAAAATATCTCTTTACTACCAAGACGTGTCCGAACTGCAAGCTTGCCAAGGAATATCTCAAGGATGAGAGCTATGTGCTCATAGATGCCGAGGAGAATACGGAACTGGCACAGCGTTACGGAGTCATGCAGGCGCCCACGCTTGTTGTCGTAAACGGTGACAAGGTAAGAAAGTATGCGAACGCTTCAAATATTCGCAAGTATGCCGAGACAATGGCAGCCGTAACGGTATGATATCAGACAGATCATGACAGAACAGGAGCCACCTTGAACAGGTGGCTCTTAATGTGTAAAATGATAAGTGCGGATTGGAGGTAACTCATGATATCAAAGCTTATTGACAGTATCAAAAAAAAGAATGCCCCGATAGTTGTCGGACTGGATCCGATGTTGTCATACGTACCGTCTTTTATACTTGATAAGGCGATAAATGAAAAGGGAGAGACACTTGAGGCTGCAGCAGCGGCGATACTTGAATACAATAAGGCAATTGTTGATGCGACCTGTGATCTGATACCTGCGGTAAAGCCGCAGATCGCCATGTATGAGCAGTTCGGGGTTCCGGGACTTACCGCATTTACCGAAACGGTCAATTACTGTAAGGAAAAGGGACTCATCGTGATCGGCGATGTCAAGCGTGGAGATATCGGTTCAACAAGCCGCGCATATGCCACGGCCCATTTGGGAAATGTCACTGTAGGCAGCAAGTCATTTGCGCCTTTTGATGAGGACTTCTGTACAGTGAACCCATATCTGGGTTCCGACGGCGTCAAGCCTTTTATAGATGTGTGCAATGAAAATGACAGAGGTATATTTGTTCTTGTCAAAACGAGTAATCCGTCAAGCGGAGAGTTCCAGGACAGGGTGCTTTCCGATGAGGATTCGACACTGTATGAGGCTGTCGGCTTCAAGGTGGCCGAGTGGGCAAAGATGTCGATGGACGGTGAGTACAGTAATATAGGAGCGGTTGTCGGAGCAACATATCCGAGGATGGGAGAGATACTGCGCAAGATAATGCCCAAGTCGTTCATACTTGTTCCGGGATACGGAGCACAGGGAGGATCGGGCAAGGATCTGAAACCGTTCTTCAACAAAGACGGCCTTGGCGCGATAGTGAACAGCTCACGAGGGATCATAACCGCGTACAAGAGCGAGAAGTATGCAAAGTACGGAGAAAAAGGGTTTGCGGATGCGGCAAGGGCAGCCGTGATCGATATGCGGGAGGATATAAATGGAGCAATATAAACAGGATTTTATAGAGTTCATGGTAGAGTCGGACGTACTGAAGTTTGGCGAGTTCACTTTAAAGAGCGGACGAAAGTCACCGTTCTTCATGAACGCCGGTGCATATGTGACGGGAGCCAGCCTGTCGCGTCTCGGGCAGTTTTATGCGCGGGCTATACACGAATGCTACGGGGATGATTTTGACGTATTGTTCGGACCTGCATATAAAGGAATACCGCTGGCGGTCGTAACGTCGATCGCTTATCACGAGCTGTACGGCAAGGAGATAAAGTATTCTTCAAACCGCAAGGAGGTCAAGGATCACGGCGATACCGGGATACTGCTCGGCGGTAAGATATCAGACGGCGACAGAGTTGTGATCATCGAGGACGTCACCACATCAGGCAAATCCATTGAAGAGACGATGCCGATACTTAAGGCCCAGGGTGATATCACCGTAAAGGGACTCATGGTCTCACTTAACAGGATGGAAGTCGGACTGTCAGGTAAGATGGCGGCACTTGATGAGATCAGTGAAAAATACGGATTCCCTGCGAATGCCATAGTGACGATGAAAGAAGTGACAGAGCATCTGTACGGCCGTGAGGTTTGCGGACGGGTAGTCATCGATGACAGGATCAAGGCGGCGCTTGACGAGTATTACAGGACATACGGTGCATAATGGGAAGACCTGTCAAGATACGTAAAAAGAAAAGCTTCATGTTCACTACGAAGCACTATTCTTTTATGAGCGTTCTGGGAATGGCCATAGGGGTGCTGAATCTCGGCGCGGTCGCATTTATGGTGTTTTCCAGTTATAACAGCGCCGGAACGGTAGGACGCGGATTTGGCGGAGTAGGTCTGTTTTCGGCACTGCTTGACGTGATAGGGATAATGTGCGGGATCATAAGCCTCAGGGAGCGCGACACATACATACCGCCTGCGATCGTGGCGATAGCGCTGAACGGCGTTCTCGTTGCCGGCTGGGTGATCATGATAATCATCGCGATATTGAAACTGTAAAGGAGACATGGGATGATCGAAGAACGATACAGACTCGTGATGGACAGGATAAAGGAGATCGGACAAGAGGATACCTTCGGGGAGCCTCTTGTATCTTTTTTCCACAGGTGCAGCAGCTTTATGATGATGCTCTCTTCCGTACTGGAGCGTTCATTGTCCGGAGGGGCAGGAGACGTTCTGACGGAAGATCTTGCGGTGGAAAATCATAAGCTTTACGAGGATATCCTGGGAGATAACTACGGGAAAAGTTTTGCCGACCCGGACTATGCCGCGAACGTTTTTACCGAAGCAGGCGTGCCGGAGGGGAAAAAGATCGCAGCCTATATGTCTTTTATATACACCGAACTTCGCGGGCTCATCCCGTACGCATATGAGGGACGCACGGAGATATTTACGATACACGCGGAGCTTTTTGTAGAGATACATACGATGTTCAGGCTCGCTGCCCTTGACGAAGGCTTTCCGAAGGCCGATCAGATAAGGGATGTCATATACTGGTTTGAGAGAGATAACTGTGATGTGATAATACCCGACAGCATATCGGATAAGATAGACCCGGCAAATGATTTTCTGCGGAGGATAGTCACCGAAGAAGATCTTACGTCCGAAAGGTTTTTGTATCTGTCGGGCGAATATGTTACGGAAAATGAGATAGAGACCGCAAGGTTCATAAACACTCTTCCGGAAGAAAAGATACAGCTGATGGCAGATACGTTTACACAGGCGTACAGGACCGGATTCATAAAAACGAACAAGCCGATAGACCGCAAGACAAGTGCCAACATCAGATACAATCTCGGCTTTGAGAGGGTGATAAGAGCAGCCGTCTCTAACTTTGAGAAGATGGGCCTTGCATCGGTGATATACAGGGCCGGATCCCTTTCGCTTACACGCTCCGCGACGGACAGGATCGGATTCTACGGCGCGATACCAAACAGACAGTTTGATTACGATCACAAGGATGATGCGGCGATATATCTTGATGCTGATCTTGTCACAAGAAGGCTTGAGGTGCTGACCGAGAGTTATGAGAACAGAAAAGAGCTTGCGAGGGGACATGCGGGACCGGCTGTAATGGAAGTGTTCGGCGAGGAACCGTTCACACCTGTTGTTAAGGAAAATGCCGTGCATCATACGGACAGGACGAGAAAACTGTCCGTTGAATACAGCGCCAGGGCTTCGAGCATTGTGAACAGATATATAATCGGGGAGGAGAGAAGCTTTACGATCATCGCTTTTCCGATACCGGCGATCGGAAATGATTTTGAAAGGATATTTGAAGATACGGTCGCGGTGAACACTCTCGATGCGGCAAAGTACGAGATGATCCAGCAGGAGATCATAGACGCGCTCGATAAAGGGGACTTTGTGGAGATCAAGGGGAGCGGAGACAATGTCACCGACCTTCGCGTGGGACTGTGGCCGGTCACGGATCCGGATACCCAGACAAAGTTTGAAAACTGTGTTGCGGATGTCAATATTCCCGTCGGGGAAGTGTTCACGTCACCTAAGCTTGCGGGTACCGACGGCGTGCTTAATGTAACGAAGGTCTTTTTGCGGGGACTGTTGTTTAAGGATCTTCGGATCACTTTTAAGGACGGGATGATAACCGATTATACATGCAGCAATTACGATAATGAAGAGGACAACCGCAGGTTCATAAAAGATAATCTGCTGTTTAATCATGATACGATACCGATCGGTGAGTTTGCGATAGGGACCAACACGACGGCATACCGGATGGGACGAAAGTATGATATAGAAGGCCGCCTTCCGATACTGATCGGCGAAAAGACCGGGCCTCACTTTGCGATCGGAGATACGTGCTACAGTCACGAGGAAGATGTGAAGGTATATAATCCCGACGGCAAGGAGATCATCGCAAAAGAGAACGAGGTATCAAAAAAGAGGACCGAGAGCGAAAAAGATGCATATTTTCAGTGCCATACCGATATAACCATACCTTATGACGAACTTGAATATATCAGGTCTGTCGGAGAGAAGGGCACGACATATATAATCAAAAACGGGAAGTTCGTACTCCCCGGCACCGAGGAGCTGAACATCCCGCTTGATGAAAGATCATGACTATAATGATGATCACTGTATAACAAATTCTGCAGTCTCTTCGCCGATCTTCAGGATGTATTCTCCCTTTGCAAGATCAAGAGAAGATATATCGAGTGTAAGAGGAGAGTCTTTCGTCATGATATCGGAAAGTGATCCTTCGGCAACGGCATCGTCCTGATCTTTTCCGGTTATCGTGTATGTAAGCTCGTCAGTGTTCTGTAATACACCTGTTGTCGTTACAGTCAGGATACCGTTATTATATTCGGCGCGAAGCATACCTGTTTCGACGCCGTTTGTTTCTGCCGTAAGGCTGTACTGTCTGTCCTTATTTGCTTCTTCTGCTTCTGCTGCAGGCGCTTCGTCAGCTGCTTCGTCAGCT
>JAFZQP010000059.1 GCA_017620345.1 Lachnospiraceae bacterium | reverse complement strand
AAGGACGAGGACAACGGTCGTTTCAGATATTATTACTACACCGATCTGTCGGATAAAGCGGATTTTGATTATTATGCGAAGAATATTAAGGAACGTGCCATCTACGATACCGGCGTCGAAGCCGAATGGGGCGATGAGTTCTTAACCCTGTCAACCTGCAGTTATCAGGTCAAAAACGGAAGATTCGTGGTCGTCGGTGTCAGAAAACGCACGCCTGAATAATTCATTCTACAGATGCAAAAATCATCACACAAAAGAAAAAAGTAAAATATACTTGACAATATTCCATAACGGGTTTATATTATCCTCGGAAGGCGATGATCTTGTGCACGGATCTGGCCCAAACATTTAAGATCAATATAACGGAAAAGAGGGAAATGTTATGGAATACAATATCGGAAAAGCAGTCGGATTGTCGGTTGGCATCATTGTAGGGCTTATAGTATGTGTCTTTGCTTTCAGGTTTGCCAACAGGGACAAAAAGATATTTACGAAGTATGATGAGAGACAGCAGGCGGCCCGCGGCAAGGCATATATGTACGGGTTCTGGGCAACTATCATAGCAACCGCCATAGTGATCATTCTTGACGTTTCGGGACTGACTGTTGCCAACCGTTTCACGGAAGGATTTTTCATCATATTTGCGGGAATAATCGCCCAGATATCGTACAGCATCTTCCATGATGCGTATTACGGTATCAACACTAACAAGAGAAGATTTCTTGTCATATGTATCATTGCCGGACTTTGTAATCTGCTTGGAGTGATAGGACCTGTCAAAGGCGGGACTTTCATAGAGGACGGAGTGGTTTCGGATGCGGGTACCAATCTGCTCTGTGTGATCATGCTTTTTGTTATGGCGATCGAACTGTTCATAAAGGACAGGATCGATTCTAAAAAAGCCGTCGAAGAAGAAAGCGGGGACTGATCATGAAGAATCTTAAGCTCAAAGCCGCCCGCGCCGGAATGGATCTGTCCCAGGAAGAACTTGCCGCAAAGTGCGGTGTCTCACGCCAGACGATAAGCGCGATAGAAAAGGGAGACTACAACCCTACGATCAACCTCTGCATCGCCATATGCAAAGCGCTCGGAAAGACTCTTGACGAACTGTTCTGGGAGGAATGATATAACAGGAGTGATATGAAAAGACCGTTTCAATATGCAAACTATATATTGATGTGTTGGTTCGGTGTCCTTTTGAACTGTCTTCTCAGTATACTTAACGGACATCTTCCCTTCACACTGTATCTGGACAGCGTGGGAACGGTATTGTGTGCGATGGCCGGCGGTTACCTGCCGGGCATCGTTGTCGGTGTTCTTACGAATCTTATTCTGTCCGTGAAAGATCCGTCGACGATGTACTTCGCATGTATCAACGCGATGCTTGCCGTGACAATTACATTCCTGACTCGTCGCAGGATCTTTGACAGCATCAAGAAGACACTCCTGGCTATCCCCGTTATCGCTCTTTTTACAAACACATTCAGCATCATACTTACATGGGCATTAAATGTGGATCAGGGATCTTCTGATGCCACGAAATCCGTGATCGTCAGCTTCCTTGAGGATTATCGTAACGAATTTTGCACAGGTTATATTACGGAACTGCTGGATAAAGGCCTTACGATAGTTCTGGTTTTACTGATCGTCTATATCATAAGGAGCTTCCGACCGGATTATTTCGGGAGCATTGAAGACGTGATTTCGGATAACCCGAAAAATGGTAACCGGGATCACCCCGGCACCCGGAGCTTTTCACTGCGGACCCGGATGGTACTGCTCCTTTCGATAGGTTTTCTTGTCCTTGCAGGTTCGCTTCTTACGACAGGTATAATCCTCTACAGAAATGTGATAATAGATGAGCATATCCGCCCGGCTGAGGGCATAACCGATCTGATACGCAAGAAGCTGGATCCCGACCGGATCACCGATTATCTTGAGCATGGACATGATGCCGAGGGTTATGATGAGACGGAAAAAGAACTGTATCTTCTCCGCGATTCATATCCCGATATTCAATATCTGTATGTATACAGGATCCTTGAGGACGGATGCCATGTTGTGTTCGATCTGGATACCGAAGAACTGGAAGGAGATACACCGGGGACGCTGGTGGATTTTGATCCGAGTTTTAAACCGTATCTGGATAGGTTCTTTGCCGGCAAAACGATAGAGCCGATGATATCGGATGATTCATTCGGGTATCTTCTGACCGTATACAGACCTCTGTATGACAGAAACGGTGACTGTCAGTGTTATGTGGCGGTCGATCTTTCCATGGTTCTTTTGAGCCGTTATATCATTAATTTCGTTGCAAAGTTCATATCGGTGTTTATATGTTTTTATCTGTTTTTCCTTGCGATCGTGCTGAGCCTTACCGAAAAGAAACTTGTAAGACCGATAAATACGATGGCACAGGTAACAGCCGGATTTGCATATAATAACGAAGATGCCAGACGTTTGAACGTTGAGAAGATACGTGAACTTGATATAAGGACGGGTGATGAGATAGAGAATCTTTATAACGCATTTCTCAAGACCACCGAAGACGGTATGGGATATGTGGAAAAGCTCAGAAAGGCCCAGGCGGAAGTGCAGGACATGATGAAGCAGGTTGCCGCGATGGATGAGATAGCCTACAAGGATCCGCTGACCGGAATGAAAAACAGGGCAGCTTATGAGGAGACGGTCAGACGGTTGGAAGGCAAACTGAACGATCGGGATACGCGGTTTGTCTTTGTGATGATAGATATCAACTTCCTCAAAAAGGTCAACGATACTTACGGTCACGAGTTCGGAGATATTTATCTGATAAATGCGGCAAAGCTTATAAGCAGCTATTTCGGACCTGATGTCGCCTACAGACTGGGCGGGGATGAGTTCGTCCTCCTGTTCGAAGGAGAGGATGTCTTATCCGCCGAAGAGAAACTGCGATCGTTTGGCGACAGGATGTCTGCGATGCAGTCCGATGACAGTCTTGAGCCGTGGGAGAAGATCTCGGCTGCCGTGGGAACGGTTGTATACGAGCCGGGTGGTTTTGCGTCAATGGAGGAAGTCTTAAAAGAAGCGGACCGGCGGATGTATGAGAACAAACTTGCCATGAAAGCGGCCAGGACGGATTAAAAGTTTCTTGTATCGCGGAGGAATATGCATTATAATTCATAAAGACAACGGCGTCATGAAATGGGCATCATGACGCCCTTTTTATGATACAAGGTCAACGGGATAAGATAACAGGAGGTTTTACGATGCGCAAAGAAGACATACAAAGGATGATAGAGGAGGAGGGAGTCGAGTTCATCAGGCTCCAGTTTACCGACATATACGGCAGACTCAAGAACGTTGCCGTAACGGCCGGACAGATAGATAAAGTGTTTGATAACAGATACTCGTTCTACGGACGTGCCATATACGGAAATGTCTACGATCTGGATGACAAGCTCTATCTGTATCCGGATCTCGATACGTTCTCTATCCTGCCGTGGCGTCCCCAGCAGGGCAAAGTCGCAAAGATCATGTGCGATGTCTGCAACGCGGACGGAACCCCTTT
>JAFZQP010000058.1 GCA_017620345.1 Lachnospiraceae bacterium | reverse complement strand
CTTATCATGTAGTTGTAATCTCCGTAATATATAGATCTCATGCCGTCTCCTTATCTTCCCTCAAAAGCAAACATACATTCCGAACGTTTGTTCCTTATGCTCGAATTATATCGAACGCATATTCGAATGTCAATATGTTTTTTGCATTTTTTCGAACATATTTTCCGAAAATATGTTTGCTTTGTTCCGGGTTATATGGTATTATGTATCTGACGATAAAATGATATCAAACATTAAGTCCAATAAAACTGACACATAATCTTTTGTTTACGGGAGGTGCTTATGGCGAACGGTAACATTTCAGCCAAACAGGAAGAGATTCTTGAATATCTGAAGGAAGTGATCCTTAAGAAAGGTTATCCGCCCTCGGTCAGAGAGATCTGTACCGCTGTCGGACTGTCTTCTACTTCAAGTGTTTTCAACCATCTTGAGAAACTTGAGAAGAACGGATATATCAGAAGAGACCCGGCCAAGCCCAGATGTATAGAGATCGTTGATGATAATTTCCAGCTTACACGACGTGAGATGGCACAGATCCCTGTTGTGGGAACAGTAGCCGCAGGTCAGCCCATACTGGCGGCACAGAATATCACCGATTACTATCCTATCCCGGTTGAATATGCACCAAATGCCGAGAGTTTTATACTTAAGGTCAAGGGCGAGAGCATGATCAATGCAGGGATCTTAAGCGGTGACATGATCTTTGTAGAGAAGTGCAATACAGCCAGGAACGGGGATATTGTAGTGGCTCTTTTAGATGATTCTGCCACGGTAAAGACTTATTACAAGGAAAACGGACATTACAGACTTCAACCCGAGAATGATACAATGGAACCTATCATTGTCGATCATGTTGATATCCTGGGCAGAGTATACGGTGTGTTCCGTTTCATGAACTGACAACTCCTTTCATTCGCCCCTCATTATATCAAAGAGCGCTATCAGCCATGCTGCATAGCGCTCTGCCCTTTTAAGCCTCTATCACTTTACCGTCTCTGTACAATCGTTCCAGATTGTAGAATTCCCTGCTTTCTTTATCAAACAGATGAAAGATCACATCATTGTAACCTATAAGTATCCAGTTCGCATTATCATATCCTTCTATACAATAATGTTCATATCCGGCCAATGACAGCTTATCATCTGTCTCATCGCTCATCGCCTGTATCTGTTTTCGGTTGTTTCCGCTGGCGATGACCAGGGCATCAGCTATAACGCTTATCTGCGAGATATCAATAACCTTGATATTCTCTGCTTTTTTGTCGGACAGAGCCTTGACTCCTGTCTCTATTATCTTTTCAGCATCATTTGATAATGCCATATGCCATTTATTCCTTTCTGATCCAATTATCTGTGATCACTCCACGTAGTTACTGTTCTCTTTATAATATTCATACGTATCATATGTTATCCTGTCTATCTGGCGATCTTTTCTCTTAAGATAGAGGATACTGTTCCGGCAGATCATTGCTATCGCTATATCTATATCAGTAAAGGCCATCTGCCTTATACTGTCAAGATGCGGGATATCATGCCTGTTCGGTTCGATATAATCGGCAACAAATATTATCGATTCAAGAAGACTCATCTCCGGTTTCCCGGTAGTGTGCCATCTGATGGCCTCAAGTATGTCTTCGTCCTCGATATCGTATTTTTCTCTTGCTATAACGCTTCCGGCCTTTGAATGAAGGAGTTCCGGATTGGACCGTTCCACCGATGTCACTTCCATATTGGAGCGGCTGACTGTCCCTATGAGTTCATTCTTATCAAGACCCTTTGCACAGTCATGAAGCAGGCCTGCAACATATGCCTTCCTTACATCGCATCCGAATCTCATCGCAAGACAGGCTGCGGTATTGCTTACACCTATTGAATGAAGATAACGTTTTCTGTCGATGTCTTCTTTCAACATATGTCGCCATTTATCATATTTTTCGTCAATCTGTATTGTTCCCATGTAATACCTGATGGGTTGTGGATGAATATAATCCGTTATCCTTTATATATTTAATGACACTGTCATCAAGATAATATTTGCATGTCATATTCTTAACAAGCATCGTTCTTATCATTGTCGATGATATAGGAACCTCCGGAATTTCCATGATTATAATTTCAGCACCATATTCCCTTGAAAGAAATGCAGCCTTTTCCTTTAGAGTAACGGCAGTTATCTTATCCCTTCCGGCACAGACTATAGTACATTTAGAAAAAATAACATCCGGGTTTTTCCATTTCTCCATCTGAAGGAGCGTGTCGGCACCAACAATATAATAATACTCTGCCTGCGGATCATCACAGCACAGTTTCTCGAGTGTTTCATACGTATATGTGTATCCGCCACGGTCAACTTCTATAGTGGATAATTCGAATCGGTCATTTCCCTTTATAGCAAGCTTTGCCATATCAAGCCGGTGCCCTGGCGATGCTATATTACTCTGGTCTTTAAAATATGAACATGCACTCGGCATGATCAGCACCTTATCAAGACCGCAGTATTCAAGGGCATTTTCAGCCAACATCAGATGCCCGATATGGATCGGATTGAACGTTCCGCCAAGGATCCCGATCTTTTTAACATAACTACCGTTATTCATCATCAGTCTTTGGGGATCAGTATCTTCCTGTCCTCTTTTTTGGGATTTTGCCTGAATAATACTATCTTCCGTCCGATAACATGTACGATCGCTGACCTTGTCCTCTCGGAGATAAGCTGTGCCACATCCTTCGGATCATCCGCGCAGTTCTTGAGTACATTTATCTTGATCAATTCTCTGGCAGTAAGAGCCTCATCGATCGCATCACATACCTCGGGAGTGATGCTGCTCTTTCCGACCTGGAATATAGGATCGTATGTACTTGATATCTTTTTCAGATATGCTCTTTGTTTACTAGTCATAATAAGCGAACTCCCATCCGTATATCTTGACAGTATCGTTCTCTTTGATACCAAGAGCCTTAAGCTGTTCATTGATACCGTTTTCTTCCATGAATTTCTGGAAGAATGAAAATCCTTTTTCGGAGTCAAGATTTGTATATCCCAGCATCTTTTCGATCTTGGGTCCTTCTACGCAGTATACTTTGAGTTTTTCATCATAGAATACTTCAAACTGCGTACTGTCATCATTTCTTGACGGAGTATATTCACTGGCGAACACGATATCGGGCTCTTTTATATCAGCAAGGACTTTGCGCACTTCCTTTATCAGGTCGTTTATACCTGCATTTGTAGCTGCAGATATCGGAATAACTTTGATTCCTTTCGGTTCAAATTCTGCTTTAAGCTTTGATACCGGATCGCCTTCCGTGATTATGTCAGTCTTGTTGGCTGCGATTATCATGGGACGTTTGGACAGTTCTTTATCATATGTTTCAAGTTCACTGTTTATGGCGTATACATCCTCAACAGGATCTCTTCCCTCAGAACCCGATGCATCAACAATATGGACCAGAACCTTTGTACGTTCTATATGCCTGAGAAAATCATGCCCCAGGCCGGCTCCCGATGATGCACCGTCTATAAGTCCCGGAATATCGGCCATCACGAATCCCTGGCCGCCATCCAGATCAACAACTCCGAGATGCGGACTTATCGTCGTAAAATGATAGTTTGCGATCTCCGGCCTGGCGTTTGATACGACCGACAGGAGTGTTGATTTTCCGACATTCGGATATCCGACAAGACCGACATCCGCAATGACTTTCAGTTCAAGGTCTACGGTAAGCTCCATTGCTGGCTGTCCGGGCTGTGCATATTTAGGAGCCTGCATTCGCGGTGTTGCATAATGCTGGTTCCCGTTTCCGCCGAGTCCTCCGGTAAGGAGCACCACTCTTCTGTTCTCGCCGGACATATCAACAATGACTTTGCCTGTTTCGGAATCCTTGAACACGGTTCCTGCAGGCACGCGAAGTACGATATCTTCGCCGCTCTTACCTTTACAGTTACGTTTGCCGCCGTTTTCACCGTCACCGGCGCAGTATTTTCTTATATGGCGATAGTTGGTAAGCATGTTCATGCCGTCATCCACTTCAACGATGACATCGCCGCCTTTGCCGCCGTCACCGCCGTCCGGACCACCATTGGCTACATACTTCTCACGTCTGAACGATACATGACCGTCGCCGCCTTTGCCGCTTCTGATATATATCCTGGCTCTGTCTGCAAACATATCACACCTGCGAAAAATAAAGGCCTTAAAGATTAACTTTAAGGCCATCCAATCACTGCTCTACGGGATAAACGGAAGCAACCTTCCTGTCTCTTCCCTTTCTTTCAAAACGGAGAACACCGTCAACCGTAGCAAACAATGTATCGTCTCCGCCGCGTCCTACATTCACACCCGGGTGAATCTTTGTTCCGCGCTGTCTGTAAAGAATGTTTCCGGCCTTTACAAACTGTCCGTCAGCTCTCTTGGCACCAAGTCTTTTAGCTTCGGAATCTCTTCCGTTCTTGGTGGAGCCCATTCCTTTTTTATGAGCAAATAACTGAAGATCTAACCTGATCATCTTCTGCCTCCTCTATTAACACTGTAAGATACTTATCATCGTAATCTTCTTCGATATCCTTAAG
>JAFZQP010000007.1 GCA_017620345.1 Lachnospiraceae bacterium | reverse complement strand
GAGAAGGTCGTCATTTCATCGTATTTACGCACTGATCAGAGCAATATTCGGCCACATGAGAAAAAAGAGTTGAATTATTAACTATCGTAATGTAAACTATTGAGGAATCTTTTTGCGGACAATCATAACAGTCATTTAAGGAGGAATATCGAATGGTTTCAGCCGGTGATTTCAGAAACGGAATTACTGTTGAGATTGATAACCAGATTTTTCAGATTATCGAGTTTCAGCATGTTAAACCCGGAAAAGGCGCTGCCTTTGTAAGAACTAAATTAAAGAATATCGTAAACGGTGGTGTTGTGGAGAAGTCTTTCCGTCCTACGGAGAAGTTCCCACAGGCACGTATCGATAGAAAAGACATGCAGTATCTGTACAGTGACGGAGATCTGTACTACTTCATGGATACCGAGAATTTTGAGCAGATCGCACTTAACGGTGAGACCGTTGGTGATACGCTCAAATTCGTCAAAGAGAACGAGATGGTCAAGGTATGCGGACATAACGGAAGCGTATTTGCAATTGAGCCTCCTTTGTTCGTTGAACTTGAGATCACGGAAACAGAACCCGGATTCAAGGGAGACACTGCCACAGGTGCTACGAAGCCTGCAACGGTCGAGACGGGAGCTAATGTTAACGTTCCGCTGTTTGTTGAACTTGGAGACAAGATCAAGATCGATACGAGAACCGGCGAATATCTGTCGAGAGTTTAGTTTGTACATCAAGGGCTGCGCATGCAGCCCTTTTTTTGTGTCCGTGATCCGTTTTTGAATTCACTTTTGGATTGTTTTCAAAGGAGAAGAAAATGGATTACAAGGATTTTTTGGACGCAGTATGCGAATATATCAACGAATCGGCAGTAGACGTAACGGTATCTGTCCATTCGGCACTGAAGAACAACGGGGTGAAGCTGTCCGGTCTGTCATTTAAACGGGAGGGTTACAATGCATCACCGACGATCTACATGGATAACTACTATGTCGATTATTTAAACGGCAGTGATGTAAGTGAGATAGGAAACCGGCTTCTTGCCCTTTATCACGAAAACGAACTGTCGATCAACCTGGACATGTCTTTTTTTGATGATTATGAACGTATCCGCGGGAAACTTTTCATAAAACTGATAAATATGAGCAGGAACGAGGAGTTCCTGAGGGAAGTGCCTTATGAACAGTTTCTTGATCTTGCGATCGTGGCATATGTGCGTATTAACGACAGGAAGATCGGAAACGGCCTTATAATGGTCAGAAATGAGCATCTTAAGGTGTGGAATGTCGATGATAAGACAGTACTTGATCAGGCGAAAAAGAACACTCATGACTGTGACGGATACAAACTGCGGCATATAATGGACGTCATATCGGAATTTTCGGTGCACAGAGCAGGTCTTTCGGAAGAGGGGAAATGGGATTTTCCCATGTACGTTGCCACAAACGAAAGGATGACCAATGGAGCCGCTGTTCTTACGATGTCCGATAAGCTCAGTGAATTTGCCGGCGTGATCGGAGGGGATTATTATGTGATCCCGAGTTCCGTGCATGAACTGATAATCGTAGGAAGATCGGAGCAGGAAAGCTCACAGGATATCAATGAGATGATAAGACAGGTAAATGCCACACAGCTCGGTCCTGATGATGTTCTGTCCGACCATGTCTATATGTATTCAAAAAGGGATGGAGTCTTGATATTTTAATACTCCTATGTTATAGTAAACTACGTGTGAAATCGGGGATTTGTGTGCATTTGATCCCCGATATGCACTCGTAGCTCAGTGGATAGAGCAGCGGTTTCCGGTGCCGCGTGTCGGGGGTTCGAATCCTCTCGGGTGCAGGGCTTTATCTTATGAGTTCCATCAGTTGATAAAAGGGGTTTTTGTTAAATGGCAAGAAGAGGTTTCAAAGAGTTCATGTCCAGGTATTACCGCTATTTTATAATCGGCGGTCTGTTCGTGGCGCTCGTTGTCGTTCTTATAGTCATCTGGAGCAGGAGTTCTCACAGTGACAAGGACAATGAAGATAATGAGTCCACAATACCGGAACTGGAGACTACGGTCGAGGTTCCCAAGGACAAATACGAAGAAAACGCATATGCGGATGTCAATTCGCTCGTATCATCATATCTGGGCGCGATGAGCACAGGTGATACCGAAACGATGGCGTCTCTTTCTTCATCGCTTTCCGACGATATGAAGGCGTTCTACGAAGCGCAGGCAAAGTATGTCGGAAATTACTCGAATTATAATGTATATACCAAGAAGGGACCGGCAGACAATTCGTATTTCCTTCTTGCGACATATGATCTTATCATAAACGGACAGACAACACCGCTTCCCGCACTTATCTCACTGTATGTATGCAGAAATGATTCGGGAGCGCTCTATATCAATTCCGAGAACCTATCTGCCGATGAAGAGGCCTATATACTTGAACTGGTGGCACAGAAGGATTTTGCGGAACTGATCAATAAGGTTGAGATGGACTACAATACGGCGCTCGAAGACAATGCAGCGCTTGCCTCTGCCGCAAATGCATTAAAGGATGAGATCAACAAGGATGCTCAGGAGATCCTTGTGGCAAAACAGCAGAAAGATCTTGAAGCTGCAGCCGAAGCCGAAGCACAGGCACAGGCCGAATCAATGGCTGCATCAGCCAGTCAGGTCAAATGTACGAGCGATAACGTCAACATCCGTGCATCAGCAAGCACTGACGCCGAGAGCCTTGGCAAGACCAAGACCGGTGACGTTTATACAAGATACGAGAAGATGGAGAACGGTTGGAGCAAGATCGATTACAACGGCAAGGAAGCATATATCAAGAGTGAATTCCTTGAGAGCGTTGAACCGGAATCAACCGGGGAGTCTTCCGAGAGCAGTACGGCATCAACGCCTTCCTTTAAGCCCGGTGACAAGATCACGGTCAAGGAGAACGTCAACGTCAGAAAATCAGCCGGTGAGACCGGTGAGAAGATCGCAACAGCATACAGAGGCGAACAGTTTGAACTTATCGAGCTGACGAACGGCTGGTGCAAGATCAAATACAAAGGCGAAGAGGCGTATGTTAAGGCGGACTACGTTGAGTAAGTTCATGTTTGGTTAATGTCAGTACCAAGCCCCGTAAACATCAGTTTATGGGGCTTTAGTTTCAAAGGTGGGATACAATGGCTGAAGGGATAAGGATAAACAGATATCTTGCCGAGTCAGGAGTATGTTCGAGGCGGGGTGCGGATAAGCTCGTTGAAAGCGGCTGCGTTCAAATAAACGGAGTGGCTGCCGTTAACGGCTCGAAAGTGTATCCGTCTGACGAGGTCACTGTAGGTGGTAAGAAACTGTCCGGACCCGACCGTAAAGTCTACCTTGCATTCTACAAACCCGCGGGAATAGTCTGTACCGCCGAGAAGTCAGAAGAGAACAATATAATGGATTATATCGATTATCCTGTCCGTGTGACGTACTGCGGAAGGCTCGATAAGGATTCGGAAGGACTTCTCCTGCTTTCTAACGACGGGGATCTTATGCAGCAGCTGATGCGCTCGGCAAACGGCCATGAAAGAGAATATCTTGTGCGTGTAAATAAGCCGCTGACGGATGATTTTATTTCATCAATGGAAAAAGGCGTGTTCCTGCCGGAGCTGAATGAGACGACAAAAAAGTGCAGGATCAGGAAAATATCGGACGTTACGTTTACGATAACGCTGACACAGGGACTGAACCGCCAGATAAGAAGGATGTGCAGGGTATTTGATTATCATGTCAGATTCCTGAAGCGTGTCAGGATCGAGAACATCCAGCTTGGGGACATGGATCCCGGGGCATACAGGGAACTTGAAAAGGATGAACTGGCACAGCTTATAAGGAGAGTATATGGAAAAAGCGGCAAGAATACATGAACTTGTTAAGATCCTGAATGAAGCTTCAAAGGCATATTATGCCGATGATGCCGAGATCATGAGCAACTTCGAGTATGATAAATTATATGATGAACTGACTCATCTTGAGGCCGAAACGGGGATAGTGCTTGCCAACAGTCCTACCCGGACTGTCGGATATGAATCGGTGGATGAGCTGCCGAAGGAGCGGCACGCTTCGCCGATGCTGTCGCTTGATAAGACGAAGGACAGACAGGCGCTTGCCGACTGGCTTGGAAACAATGAAGCACTTCTTTCGTGGAAGCTCGACGGCCTTACGATTGTTCTTACCTACAGAGAAGGAAGGCTTGAAAAAGCCGTGACAAGAGGTAACGGAGAGATCGGGGAGGTCATCACCGCGAACGCAAGAACATTTGAAAACCTGCCGGGCGAGATACCTTTCAAAGGTGAACTTGTCCTTAGGGGAGAAGCGGTCATCGGGTACAGTGATTTTGAAAAGATCAACAACACGATAGCTGATGCCGACAGCAGATACAAGAATCCGAGAAATCTGTGTTCGGGCTCTGTCAGGCAGTTAAACAGCGAGGTGACTGCCGCAAGGCATGTCCGGTTTTACGCTTTCAATCTCGTCAGTGCAGAGAATGTATCATTTGATAACAAGAGATCGGAACAGTTTGAGTTCCTGAGAAGACAGGGATTTTCGGTGGTGGAATACCATATCGTAAACGCCGGAACCCTTCCTGCATGTATAGATCATTTTGCCGAAAGCATCGCGGAAAATGATATACCATCCGACGGACTCGTCCTTACGCTCAATGATCTTGAGTATGCACGGTCTCTCGGCCGAACAGCAAAATTTCCGAGAGATTCCATTGCGTTCAAATGGGCGGATGAGACAAGGCAGACCATACTTCGCGAGATCGAATGGAGTCCGTCAAGAACAGGTCTCATCAATCCGATCGCCATATTCGATCCCGTGGAACTCGAGGGTACGACGGTCAGCCGCGCCAGCGTTCACAATATCAGTATGATAGAATCACTTGAGCTTGGCATCGGGGATACGATAACCGTGTACAAAGCAAACATGATAATACCGCAGATCGCGGAGAACATCACACGAAGCGGAAACGTATCCATACCGGATATATGTCCGGCGTGCGGAGAAAGTACCGCGATATCAAACGATAACGGGACCAAGACACTGATATGCCCGAACAGTGAATGCAGCGCCAAGATGATCAAGAGCTTTACGCTGTTCGTCAGCCGCGACGCGATGCAGATAGACGGGATGAGCGAGGCAACACTTGAAAAACTGATCGGCAGAGGTATGATACACGAGTATGCCGACATATATAAACTGGATCGTTTCAGGGATGAGATATGTGCGATGGACGGCTTTGGTCAAAGATCATATGAAAACATGCATGAAAGTATCGAAAGAAGCCGCACCACAACACTTCCGAGAGTGATCTACAGTCTCGGGATACCAAATATCGGTGCATCAAATGCCAAGGTATTGTGCAGGTATTTTGATCATGACCTTGAGAGTATAAGAAATGCCGATGCTGATACGTTATCGGCTATCGAAGGGATCGGCGACATAATTGCCGGCAGCATAACGCAGTATTTCGGCAGCGAAAAGAACAACCGTATCGTTGATGACCTTGTAGAGTGTCTTAACATTGAAAAACCGGTAAGGAATGCAAACGCTTCGCGCCTTGAGGGAAAGACATTTGTCATAACCGGATCCCTTGAAAACTACTCGAACAGGAACGAACTTAAGGAGATAATTGAAAACATGGGCGGGAAGGTTGCAGGATCCGTAAGTGCCAATACAACCTGCCTGATAAATAATGATATAACATCGTCCTCATCCAAGAACAAAAAAGCAAGGGAACTTGGTGTCAGGATAATCTCAGAAGATGATTTTATAAAAGAGTTTCTTGGGGACGATTAATACGAAGGAGACGGAAGATGCCTATTAAAATACAGGATTCGCTGCCTGCGCAGGCGATACTTGAAAATGAAAACATATTTGTCATGACAGAGTTTCGTGCCATGCATCAGGATATTCGTCCTCTTAACGTGCTGATACTTAACCTGATGCCTACAAAGGAAGTGACGGAGACACAGCTCCTTCGCAAACTGTCCAATTCACCGCTTCAGGTAAACATCGAACTGCTTCAGACGGCAAGCTACACACCGACGCATGTCGATGCGACACATCTGGACAGCTTCTATACGACATTTGACAAAGTAAAAGACCGTAAGTTTGATGGAATGATAATAACAGGTGCGCCGCTTGAGCATGTAGATTACGAGGATGTTGCATACTGGGATGAGCTGTGCGCGATAATGGATTGGACAACGACTCATGTTCACTGTACATATTATCTGTGCTGGGGTGCATATGCGGCGTTCTATTACTTCTATGGCATAAGACACAAGTTCTATGACACGAAACTGTCTGGAATATATGCCCACAGAGTTCTCAAGCCGCACTCGCCGCTTTTCAGGGGATTTGATGATGTGTTCTACGCACCGCAGTCAAGGGAGATATACGTTACGCATGAGCAGATAAGGGATATCGCCGAACTGGAGATCATGGCCGATTCGGATGAGGCAGGAGTCACTATAGTCAAGACTCTTGATTCACGCCGGTTTTTCGTGACATGCCATGCGGAATATGATGCGGACACACTTGCCAATGAGTATAAGAGGGATCTTGATAAGGGCATGGATCCGCAGATCCCGAAGAATTATTTCCCCGGCGATGATCCGGCAGCACAGCCTGTCGTTAACTGGAGGTCGACTGGACAGCTCCTGTACACGAACTGGCTGAACTATTACGTATATCAGAGTACACCTTATGAGATCAATTCCATCGGTGCCAAATAAGGGACGATGTGATAAGATTAATAAACAGAAGTCTTTGGAGAAGAAAGGAGACATTACCATGGGAATGAAGTTTTATCGTTGTGCACATTGCGGTCAGATAGTTGCGATAGTAAAGGGGACAGGCGTGCCTGTTATCTGCTGCGGAGAGGCAATGCAGGAGATAGTACCCGGAACAAGTGACGGTGCTGTTGAAAAGCATGTTCCTGTTGTTAAAGTTGAAGGGAACCTGGTAACTGTTACGGTTGGAGAAGTGGATCATCCGATGCTTCCGGAACACTTTATTGAGTGGATAGCACTTGAGACAAAGTCCGGAAATCAGAGAAAGGCACTTAAAGCCGGAGATGCTCCTACTGCGAAGTTTGCGATCACGGACGGTGACGAAGTCGTCTGCGCATATGCTTATTGCAATCTTCACAGCCTGTGGCAGTCGAAGAGGTAGATCATGGCAATAAAGAAACTTGAAGAATATGTAACAAGTATTCCCGATTTTCCCGAAAAGGGGATCATATTCCGTGATATTACGAGTGTACTTGCGGATGCCGACGGGCTGAAACTTGCGGTTGATGCATATGTGGATATGCTGAAGGATGTTGATTTTGACGTGATAGTCGGTGCTGAGGCGAGAGGATTCATATTCGGCGCAGTACTTTCATATCTGTTTCACAAACCTTTCATTCCGGCACGAAAGCCGGGGAAGCTTCCGCGAAGTACCGTTTCGATGGAATATGAGCTCGAATACGGAACAGCCTCGATACATCTTCATGACGATTCGATATCAAACGGCCATAAAGTCGTGATCATCGACGATCTTATCGCTACGGGAGGAACGGTTGAAGCAATAGCAAAGCTTGTTGAACAGTTGGGCGGCAGTGTCGTTAAGATATGCTTTCTTATGGAACTTGCCGGCCTTCATGGACGGGACAGGTTAAAGAAATATGATGTTTCATCCGCGATCGTATATGATGGCAAGTAAGATGGCTAGAACTGCGAGTAAATGAATGCGCCGTTTCCGAAATATGCGAACATTGCGGTAGCTATTATAAGGACGCAGAAGATCACACGCGCGTACAGTCTGTCAAACGGAAGAGGTTTTATCGGATCGTTTCCGTCATTAAATCTTGCCGCGATGAATTGTATGATGAGCAGCATGATACCGAATATGAACGTGTACACATAGAAATACGATGCACCTTCGGCAAAAGTCATGATACGTTTTATTATGATCCATGTATCCGAAAGAGTCTGTGCGCGAAACGGTATCCACAGAAAGTTTATGAACAGGAAATTGAATATCATTGAAGGGATGCGCCATGCTTTTGATGCAGGCGCTCCCTTTTTATTTCCGAAGATCAGGCGATGGAAGATCTGTCCCAGTCCATGGAGTATCCCCCATATCAGGAAGTTTACAGTTGATCCGTGCCAGAGACCGCTTACGATCATAACGAGCAGGATGTTGATATACGTACGTGCTTTTCCGCTTCGGCTGCCGCCGAGCGGAATATAGACATATTCCTTCAGCCACGATGACAGACTGATATGCCATCTGTTCCAGAACTGCGAAGGATCCGTTGCCATATAAGGAAGATTGAAGTTCGCGCTTATATCGAATCCGAGTATCGTTGCAACGCCTATAGCCATGTTCGAATATCCGGCAAAATCGAAGAACAGCTGCAGAGAGTAACCGATCGAGGTCACAAAAAGCGTCGGTCCGGAAAACACAAGAGGGGCAGCGTACACCTTATCGACCGCTACGCCAAGTCTGTCAGCCAGGCAGAGTTTTGCGAACAGGCCGATCACAATGAGCCACAGACCGCGCGAA
Source organism: Lachnospiraceae bacterium (assembly GCA_017620345.1). Next base: position 2,400 of record JAFZQP010000007.1, on the reverse strand, counting down.
AGACGTTCTTTTGAGATCTTCTGTCTTGCTGATATCTGAGGTATGAACTCGTGCGCCTTCAGTATGGGGCCCGACAGGATCGTCGGGAAAAAGCTGATGAAGATCAGTACTTCAACGATCGACGGGAAACTGCTGAAATGTCCCCTCCGGCAGTCGACAAGGAAACTTATTGCCATAAGTATATAGAATGACATGCCGACGGGGAGAGGAGCCTGGGTATATTTAAAGAAACACAGAAGCCCTATCTGTGTCGTAATAAACATGGCAAGATACATGCGTGCACGCATTCCGTCACCGGCTTTGACGCTGTCGTTTATGTTCTTTCCGCCAACGTATGTAAAGACTGACAGAGCGATGAGTATAATGAGTCCTCGCAGGTCAAAGAATGCATAGAACGCATAACATGCAATGAGCAGTATGATGTTTTCCGTCTTTGTTTTCGGGACGCTTTGCATCATTTCAGCACCTTTTCCAGTTCTTCGGCTATCATCTGATGAGCTCTTTTGTTCATATGTCCGTCACCCGGAGTAGTATTGGAAAAACCGTAAGGGATCACGTGTTCTTCTTCATAGGCTTTTTTGAAGACAGGGGTCATGTCCACGAAATCAATGCCGTTGTCCTTGCAGATTTTCTCATAGTATGGTTCCGCATTGTTTGTCGGAAATGTCATTGATCCGTCCGCCTCAAGCTTTACAGCGGGGTGGTAGAGTATGATGATCTGCATATCGGTTTTACTTCTTATATACTTCATCAGGTCATCAAGTGCGGTTTCAAAATCACCGTCAAACTCACCTTTCCAGAAAACGGGATCAAGTATATCCGAATCGCTCTTTTCCTGGATCGATTCAAGATATGTATAGTATTGCTTATGTATTAAACGAAGGAGCGGGAGAGCCTGCTTGGCCTTTATGACAAGGCGGCCGGAACCTGACATGGAACCGGTAAGAGCTGAAGCGGTCTCATTCGGATCATAGCCTTCCTGTATCATCGAATCGTAAAGTGCTTTTGTATCGTAACAGAGTGAATCCGTCTCGATTATGAGTGCTTTGGCATCGGGAAATTCACCGAGGATCCCGTCAAGATGCTGCAGTACGACCGAAAAATAATTTCCGCTTTTTCCTATATTTATGACATGGAGTTTTCCGTCATCATACATCGCATCATTTAGAAGGTCACTGTATCGTGCTTCGGCGGGGATAAACAGTCCCTCGGTATGTGATGCGCCTGCAACGACACAGTAATCATCAGAGCGCGGCATATCGCGGTTCACATAGCCGTACGGATCTATATTTGCTATACAGTATCCTTCAAGGCCGTATACTCCGTGACTGTTCGGAAGAAGATAGCCCGTTGTTGCCCCGCCATGACGCGTCAGCTCCTGGCACGGATCATAGAACGCAAAACATGCAAGGTCGCAGATAAGAACGGCGATCAGAATTGCCGCAAGCCATCCCGATATTTTTTTTATCAAATGCCAGACGGTATGCATAAGATACATTTTACTTATAATAACAACCATGTGCAAGGGATGCGGAGCATCAGGTTAAAAAAAATACTTGAACAGATAACGATTAAGTTCTATTATATAGTGGATGTTTTTTGAAATAGCGCTAGATTTTGTAGAGCAGATGATGTAATATTGTATATTAGATACAGGATAGGGATCATATGACGGTAGACGAAGTACTGGCTGCCATTCTTCCTTTGTTTAAGAATTATTATAACGTTAATGCCGAATCCCCTGAGGCGCCTTTTGTTGCCGAAGCGACTTTTATGTCGCACAGCGAGCAGTATTATCTTATAAAGGCCGCAAAGGTTGCCGATGTCAACATGAACGAATACGTTTTTTTCGCAAAATGCGACAGGCTTGATCGTGATTCATTTGACAGACTGGATGCTCTTGCGTGGGAACGCGGGCTTTCGCGGGCAAATCCGGGATCCGGTCACAGAAGTACGGATGTTACGCTTATCATAGTTTCGGATACGATAGAAGATAACGTCAGGAAGCAGATCAGAAAGACGCGACACTACAAGAGCTATAAATGGGGCTTTTGGGGTTGGAGCAACTACAGACTGGTTGCGATCGAGTGTTCTTCGGGCAGGGCCTTTTACAATCATCAGGGTCAGAGCCTTAAGAAGCTTGTTGGCAATATATTGTAAGACTTCATTATAGGGAGGAGAAAACATGACAGCATTATTTATTATCATCGCAGCTATCGTTTTGCTCGTCATAGGCTATGTCTACTATGGCTCATGGCTTGCAAAACAGTGGGGCATTGACCCTACAAAGAAGACTCCGGCTGTAGAAATGGAGGATGGTGTTGACTATGTTGCTGCAAAGCCTGCAGTACTCATGGGACATCACTTCTCATCGATCGCCGGTGCAGGTCCCATCAACGG
>JAFZQP010000057.1 GCA_017620345.1 Lachnospiraceae bacterium | reverse complement strand
CCCGCAGGAAGAGATCGAAGCGAGGATGAGATATGAGGCCGGCATAGAAGAAGATTATTCCGGTGATGAAGAATCGGGGACCAGGAAGCAGAATCATCCGTCGTGGATGAAGCTTGAAGAAAATGTTACAAGCCGCAGAGATTTCGATGAGTCAGAGATGGCGATATTCGGAAGGTTTGAAGGCATAGAGACACTCAAAGCCCAGATAGTCGATGTCATGGATGACATGAAGATGGAAGCATCGTGTGGCAATGTCATCGTGATGGGATCCGAAGATTACGGATGCAAGAGTCTTGCAATAGATATAGTTAAGGCGATCCAGACAGTTGATTCATCATTTTCCGGAAAGGTTGCCAAGATATCCGGAGAGGCACTTAACAAGAAAAATATCCCGATGACGCTTCAGAAGCTGAAAGGCGGAGCGCTTATCGTGGAAAATGCCGGGGGTCTGACACCGGTAACAGTCAACTCGATCACCGAAACTCTTCAGAATGAAGCGGAATCGATCCTTGTGGTACTCGAAGGAGAGAAGGAGTCTCTTGAGCCGTTGCTTAACGGTTGTGTCGAGACCAAGACCGTATTTGATGCAAGGATTGTGATAGATGATTTTTCAAATTCCGATCTTGTGGCATATGCAAAAGGCTATGCGAGGGAACTTGGATATACTATAGATGATATGGGTACGCTCGCTCTGTACAACAAGATAGGTGATATGCAGACTATCGATCATGTTGTAACGGTGGATGAGGTCATAGAGATCGTCGATAACGCCATCAGACATGCCGATCGCAAGAACATGTCCCATTTCATGGATGTTCTGCTGGCAAAGAGATACGACGATGATGATTATATAGTACTGCGTGAAAAAGATTTTCTGAACTGAGTGATTTGAGGATCATAAGGAGCTAAAATGGCAACATCAAAAACAACAGTTAAAAAGACGGTATCAAAAGAAATCTCTCCGTTCATTACGGATATGGATATGTATCTGTTCGGTACGGGTACACACTATGATATTTACAAGAAACTGGGAGCACACCTTTGCGAAAAGGACGGCAGGCAGGGCGTATACTTTGCGGTATGGGCACCGAATGCCAAAGAAGTGTTCCTGATCACCGACTATAACGGATGGAATGAAGACGAGTACAGGATGACGAGACTTGAGCCGGCAGGGATACATGAGATATTCATTCCGGACATGGGTATCGACTGCCTGTACAAGTACCTCATAATAACACCAAAGGGACAGAAGCTCTACAAAGCAGATCCTTTTGCAAACAAGGGCGAACTCAGACCCGGAACCGCAAGCATTACGGCTGATTATTCGAAGATCCGCTGGACCGATTCGGCATGGATGAAAAAACGTGCGGAAAGAAATCTGTTTGAATCTCCCATTGCGATATATGAATGCCATATCGGTTCCTGGATGAGACATCCGGGACGCGATGACGAAGGCTTCTATACATACCGTGAATTTGCCGACAGGATGACGGACTATCTTCTTGACATGCATTATACGCATATTGAGCTGATCGGTATCGCTGAGCATCCTTTCGACGGATCGTGGGGCTATCAGGTAACCGGTTATTATGCTCCTACAACGAGATACGGATCTCTCGAAGATTTTGCATACATGATCAACAAATTCCATAAGAACAAGATCGGTGTCATCCTTGACTGGGTACCGGCCCACTTCCCGAGAGATGCTCACGGACTGGCTGATTTTGACGGACAGGCACTGTTCGAGTATGCAGATCCGAGGAAGGGTGAGCATCCTGACTGGGGCACCAAGATATTTGATTACGGCAAACTCGAGGTCAAGAATTTCCTTATCGCAAACGCAATATTCTGGCTCAAGGAATTCCATATTGACGGACTGCGTGTAGATGCCGTTGCATCCATGCTCTACCTTGACTACGGTAAGAAGGACGGCGCATGGATACCGAACAAGTACGGCGGTAATCACAATCTTGAGGCGATCGAATTCTTCAAGCATCTTAATTCATATATCAAGGGAGTGTTCCCGGGAGTCATGATGATCGCGGAGGAATCCACGGCTTGGCCCAAGGTTACCGATACTCCGGAGAACGACGGTCTCGGATTTACGTTCAAGTGGAACATGGGATGGATGCATGATTTTTGTGATTATATGAAGCTCGATCCGATATTCAGAAGAGATAATCACTATAAGATGACTTTCGCCATGAGTTATAATCAGGCGGAAAAATATATACTTGTCCTGTCACACGATGAGGTCGTACACTTGAAGTGTTCGATGCTCAACAAGATGCCGGGATTCTATGTGGACAAGTTCGCAAACCTTCGTGTCGGCTATACATACATGATCGGACATGCCGGCAAGAAGCTTTTGTTCATGGGTCAGGAATTTGCTCAGGATACGGAATGGAGCGAGGAAAGAGAGCTTGACTGGTCACTTCTTGGAGATGATCTTCACAGAGGGATGCAAAGCTATGTGAGAGAGCTCCTGACACTCTACAACAAGTATCCGTGTCTGTACGAGCTTGATCATGAGAGGGAAGGTTTTGCGTGGATCAATGCGGATGATACATATAAGAGTATCTATTCATTCGTAAGATACGATAAGACAAAGAAAAAAAGCCTTCTGTTCGTGATGAACTTCACTCCGATGGAGCGCAGCGATTACCGTGTGGGCGTTCCGGGTAAGGGAAAATACAAGCTTCTTCTCGAAGCGGATGAAAAACGATTTGGCGGAGGCAGCGAGCCGGCCGAAAAGAGAGTATATGAAGCGGAGAAGATCAGCTGGGACGGTCAGGACTATTCGATAGCATATCCTCTTGCGGCATACGGAGCAGCGATATTTGAGTTTTGATCATATGTTAAAAAGCATTCGGCACTGCCGGGTGCTTTTTTGCTCATACGGGCGTATTAAGTTTTTAATACATATGTCCGAAATATTATTCAAATAATATATCCAATGTTCTTAAATGTGAAAGGACGCTTATGAACGTAGAAATGATAGGCAATCATAATGCAGGTCACGTGAACGACATGGATATCACATATCAGAGACCCGCCGCTTACGGATCAAGGATGAGTACGGAGAAGGCGGGATATTCCTTAGACATTACGGGCAAAGTTAAGGAGAACGCTGCATACGGTAAGGAAGATCTGAAATCTGCGGAGGATATCGCGCAGATGGCCGGTATGACTAACGTTTCCATACAGAGCGATTACATGGCCGTGATGTCTAATTCCATGTCAGACGAAGATTTCGCAAACCTTATGAAGGACGGTGTCAACCCGACAAAGATACCTGCGGGTGAGACCGTTACAAATCTTGACCGGATCAAGATAAAGATGGCTGAGGCCGGAACAACTATCGCCGGCTATAATGACGACCTGACGGAAGAAGATGTCAAGGCCGTTCTCGGCAACTCCATAAATGCGGGCAAAGTGATCGCCGATACGCTTGAGGCAGCAGATCTTCCGGCTACAGGTGATAATGTTGCCGGTATCAAAGAGACTGTCATGATGGCGCAGAACTTAAAGCCTCTTTCCGATGAGGCAGCTGCATACATGATCTCTGAAGATCTTGAGCCTACTATAGGAAATCTCTATAAAGCAGAGTATTCCGCTACAGCAACCGCACATTCCACCAGGGGAGTTCATTTTGACGGTGCGGCAACCTATGCGGGAAGCGAGTATACAAAATTGTCATGGGATGAACTTGCGGATCAGGCTGCACAGATCGTAAAAGAAGCCGGGATCGACAATACCGATGAAGTCATGGCTGACGCAAAATGGATCGCAACACATGAGATCCCGCTTACAGCCGATACGATAAAAGCATACGGACAGATCAAAGATGTAAAACTTCCGATGGATCCAAGGGATATGATCACAGCGATGACAGTTGCCATCGAAGAAGGAAAGGCTCCGTCGGAGGCAAATGTATTGACTGTAAAGAGCCTGTACGTCCGGGCTTCGGAGATAGTTGAAAAGTTCCGTGCAATGGATGATCCGGCGGATCTTACACGCCACAGGCAGCTCGAGGAAGTAAGACTTGCGATGACAACGGAAGCCAACCTTACGCTTCTTCGCAAAGGCATAAATATTGAGACGCAGCCGCTTGAGCAGCTCGTTGAGCAGCTGAAGGAAGCAGAGCGCGAGTTCTATGCGCCGCTCCTTGCCGATGACAGGACAGCGGACAACAACAGTGAAGCCGGTAAAGCGGAGCTTGATAACAGGATCGGTCTGTATAAACAGACTATGGATATACTCGATCGTATACCGCAGATGCCCGTAAGAGTCATTGCCGAAACATCCGGATCGGATGATTTTAGCATTGGTAATATAGACAGAGTGGGCACCGTTTCAAAGGCGGCATACGAGAAGGCCGGCGAGACATACGAAGCACTTATGACCGCGCCGAGAGCCGACATGGGTGATTCGATCAGAAAAGCATTCAGGAATGTGGATGAGATTCTGACCGGCCTTGATATGGATGTTAATGACGCAAACCGCAAGGCCGTAAGAACGCTCGGATATGCGGGAATGATGATAAACAAAGAAGCCGTTGACAGCATCAGGACAGCGACAGCTTCGGTTGAGAGAGTGATATCGCTCATGACTCCCGCAAGAACACTGTCGATGATAAGAGACGGTGTTAATCCGATAAGCGAGAATATATTCGAACTGGAAAGATCTTTGTCGCAGGAGTCATTCGAGGACTCACAGGAAAAATACAGCAGATTTCTCCTCCGGCTCGAGAAGAGCGGCAACATAACCGAGGATGAAAAGCAGACGTTCATAGGCATGTACAGACTGTTCAATATCATTGAAAAACAGGATGGCAGAGTCATCGGAAACGTCCTTTCATCGGGACGCGAGCTGACACTTAAGAACATGCTCGAGGCATCAAGGAATAACCGCCACATGAATTCGGAATATATCATAGACGATGACTTCGGATTCCTTGAAGAGATAGTGGAAAAGGGCGATTCCGTAACATCCCAGATAGAAAGAGCATTCATGCAGATGATGGATCCTGCGCCCGACAAAGAATACATACGCGAGAAGCAGCGCGAGATCAGAACGGCGAACAGGACGGCTGACGCAGAGGGGATCCTTGAAATGATATCTGAGCCGGTGACTGTTGAGAACATACTGGCAGCAGGCGCCATGACAGGCGGAATGGGCGGCGGATACAAAAAGCTGTTCTCACAGGATCACTCTTTTGAAGACGATAAGCGTGAAGACGGACGCGAAGAACTGACGGAAGAAGATGCAAGAGCCCTTGTGGAAAAAATGGGCGACAGAGAGAGTGCGGCAGCTGCTTATGAGGCATTCCTTGACAAGGCAGGAGCCGTTGCAAAAAGATCCGCACTTGCATCCGAGAGTTATGAAGACGTACGCACATATTCGATGCTCTACAAGCAGATCGGATTTGCATCCGCTCTTGCTTCTACCGAAAACTACGAAGTACCTGTACTGCTCGAGGATGGATGGAGTTCGATACGCCTGACTATAATACACGGAAAAGACGAGACGGGTAAGGTCAGGGCATCGTTTGAAAGTGAAGCATACGGGCGCGTTGATGCAACGTTCTCGCTCAAGACAAACGGAGTTGACGGATTTATCGTATCGGATTCACGTGCAGGGGTTGATAATCTGAAGAATATTGACGATAAAATAAGAGAAGGGTTTAAGAACGATCACATGGATGTGGCAAATCTTTCGTATGTATTCTCCCGCAACACAAACGGTGGATACATACCCGATTCTGAAGGATCAGACGTTTCCAACCGCGAGCTTTACAGAATAGCAAAGGCTTTCATAGGAGCCATACAGTAACACGGAAGGAGATCCATATGAAGATCAATTCAAACATTCAGGCACTCGTAGCTCAGAACGTGCTTCGTACAAATGAGGAAAAGAACGCGGCTTCAACTGAGAGGCTGTCTTCAGGTTTCAAGATCAATCACGGCAAGGATTCACCGGCCGGAATGGCCATCGGTAACCGCATGAACGCACAGATCAGGAGCCTTTATAAAGCAAAGGACAACGCAAATAATGCAGTAAACGTTGTTCAGACCGCAGACGGAGCACTTACCGAAGTACATAATATGCTCCAGCGTATGAATGAGCTTGCAGTAAAGGCGTCAACGGGAACGCTTACCTCTGCTGACAGAAATGCTATACAGAAGGAAGTTTCCCAGCTCAGCAAAGAGATAAACCGCGTAGCAAAGGATACGGAATATAATACACAGAACCTTCTGGGCGGCGAACAGCAGATGAAGGGGTATTCTCTTACAGACCCGAATGTAAGTATAGTAGGTTATGATCCCGATTTTGAAGCGGGGAAAAAATATGAGGTCAAATTCAGTGTCATCGAAGAAACTGTTCTGGACGATCAGGGCAATCCGAGGAAAGATGAATATGGTAACCTTATCAAGAAGCGTAGCATCAAAGAAGATTCTGTTGAATTTAAAAAAGACGGTCAGCCATATGCAAAGGAGAGGATAGAAGTAGAGGATGACAAGATAAAGATAACAAATGTCGACGGGTCATCACTTACTATAAAGGGAAATGTGGATGCAATAGGAGCCGGAGGATCGGCAAATACACAGCTTGATATCACCGGAATCGGCGGTATGAAGATCCAGGTCGGAACAAAGACAGGTCAGGAGATACGGGTAGTCATTCCCAAGATGGATACGGATTCGATGGGAATTAAGGATATAGATATGAGTACTGCAGGGGGTGCACAGAAGTCGATCGAGAAGATCAATAAGGCCATTGAATATGTTTCGGCATCACGTTCAAGACTCGGTGCATATCAGAACAGACTTGAGTCAACTATAGCTTCTCTTGCAGAGACGACAGAGAACCTTGAAGGATCATACTCCACCGTCAAGGATGTTGATATGGCGGAAGAGATGGTTGAATACACGAAGCTTCAGGTGCTTGTACAGGCAGGCACGAGCATGCTGTCCCAGGCAAACGAACAGCCTCAGCAAGCACTGCAGTTACTGCAGTAAGAAGGGGCCCACGTAGTGGGAAGATTTCTTACTGCACGACGAGCGCCTATCCGACGCAGTCGGATCTAAATGCGCGAGTCTCCTTAGCGGCGGAGCGCAGCGGGTACGGTAACTCCTTGGATTAATTGGAAAGGACTTTTATGACCAGCGAAAAGAAACAGGAATACACCCTCAAGATAACAAACGCATCCCCTACGGGCATCATCGTGATATTGTATGATCTTGCGATCGAGTATATAAACGACGGTATCGCATGCTTTGATGCGGAAGATCATGAAGGAGCAAAACAGGCTTGTACCAACGCAGGACGTGTGCTCGGAGACCTGATCTCATCACTTGATTTTTCATACGGGATATCATTCCAGCTGTTTAGGATATATGAGTTCATTTCAAAGGAAGTATCGATGGCTGTGATCAGGAACGACAGGAAGCCGCTTACGGATTCGATAAGGCTCTTGTCATCGCTTCGTGAATCATTTGAAAAATTATCGGAGCAGGATACATCCGGTCCGGCGATGAGCAATACGCAGACAGTATATGCGGGGCTGACATACGGAAAAGGTACGCTCAACGAGAGCACTTCTTACACGGGCGATAACAGAGGGTATTCTGTTTAACCAAAATCACTTTTTTTATTGTATATGTTGAACAAAAATAAGGTCTTCGGAAATCTCCGGAGGCCTTGATTTTATGTATAATCACGAAAATGATCTTTTGGCGGATCATCTGTTTACACAAGGTGCCTCGTAGCCTATAATCTCTCATATCAGATCACATATCATTTCTATTCGAGGTAGCAATTCATGTCCAAACCCGTTTCTTACGCAGACATCAAGGCAGAAGTGTTTTCATCCGTATCAGAACAGCTTGTAAAGAAATCTTCGTCGAATGACGACGAGGTCACAAGAACGATCAGACAGTGCATCATGGACTGTTATAATGCACGATCTCTTTCGCCGCGACAGAGGAGTGTCATGTGCCATGAACTGTTCAACAGGATACGCCGGCTGGATGTGCTCCAGGATCTGCTGGATGATGACACGATCACGGAGATAATGGTAAACGGTACGGATGAGATCTTTATAGAGAGGCAGGGGAGACTCCTGCCATCAGGAGTGAGATTTGAATCAAAGGAGCGGCTTTCCGACATCATCGGTAAGATCGCGGCGGGCGTTAACAGGACGATCAACCTCTCTTCCCCGATACTGGATGCAAGACTTGCAGACGGATCCAGGGTCAATGCGGTACTCGATCCGGTTGCGATAAACGGGCCGAGCCTTACGATCAGGCGGTTTCCCTCAAGACCTATAGATGCACAGGCACTGATCGCGATGAACAGTATTACCGAAGAGGCTTTGGAGTTTCTGCAAAAGCTTGTGATAAGCGGATACAACATACTGATCAGCGGCTCCACAGGCTGTGGAAAAACAACATTTCTCAATATCATGTCATCCTTCATCCCCGCAGATACAAGGGTAATTACTATCGAAGACTCTGCCGAGCTTCGGATAATGGGGATCAGGAATCTCGTGAGGATGGAAACAAGGAGCGCCACCGCAAGCGGCTGCAGCGAGATATCGATAAGAGACCTGATAAGGACATCTCTGCGGATGAGGCCTGATCGCATAATCGTAGGTGAGGTCAGAGGCGAAGAGGCGATAGACATGCTGCAGGCGTTTAACGTCGGTCAGGACGGGTCGCTTTCAACAATCCATGCGAACAGTGCAGCCGATGCGATATCAAGGCTTGAGACGATGGTGATGCTGTCAACGAATATTCCCGTGGAGGCGCTACGACGGCAGATCGCGTCGGGAGTGGATATCATAGTCCACCTGGGAAGACTGCGGGACAAGAGCCGCCATGTGCTGGAGATCATTGAAACAGGCAGTTCACCGGGTGGCGGAATAAATACCCGGACTCTTTTCAGATTTGAGGAACAGGGAGAAGAGGGTGGACACATCAGAGGAACGCTTGAAAAGTGCGGGGAACTGATGAGTACGGATAAGCTTTTCCGGGCTGGGCAAGGAGGATAGCATTGGATCGATCTTATGAAAAGCTTGATATAAAAGAATGGACAGCAGTTACAGTGGTTTTTCTGATAATGGCGGTATCTCTGTCATGGCTGTTCTATGATTCGCTGATCCCTTCGATAGTGGCGATTCCGTTTTTTCCGGTATTTGTTAAGATTACAAAACGGATCAAGACGAGAAAATACTCGGAAGAGATCACGGAGCAGTTCCTTAAGTGTCTTGTATCGGTGTCGACGGCTCTGTCGGCGGGGATCTCGCCGGAGAATTCGTTTGCGGCAGCAACATCTGATATGGAAAAGCTCTACGGGAGCAAAGCTTTGATAGTTCATGAACTTGGAATTTTGAACATGCAGACGCGGGCAGGTACAAGGCTTGATGATGCGCTGTTTGATTTTGCCCGAAGGGTGAATGTACCGGAGGTATATGATTTTGCGGTCGTATTTTCTGTGGCAAAGGACAAGGGAGCGAGCTTCGGAAGCGTTATCTCATCATGTGTATCGATCATGGAGCAGAGGAGGGAAGCGGAAAGCGAAGCGCGCATACTGATCCGAGCGAAGCAGTTCGAGCAGCGCATCATGTGCATCATACCGCCGGGGATAATAGCATATCTTCGCATATCATCGGGAAGCTTTATAAGTGTTCTGTATCACAATCCGCTTGGAATAGCGGTCATGACGGCATGTCTTGGCGTTTTCATATCAGCCGTATTCATTTCAGAGAAGATAGGAGATATAAGAGTATGAGAGTGTCGGATCTGTTTGTGTCCGGTAAGACAGAGGATACGATAAAACAACTGTATACGGGGCGGGAAGCCGCCAGGCGCATACGTATACACGCACGGGAAAAATCAGTCATATTTGCCGTGATCGCAGCCGCGACGGTTTTTATATCTGTTCCGGTATTTATCATGGATCACATGAAAAACAGTGAACCGATATTACAGATAGACCGGGCCGGATACGGGAAGGGCATGGGACATGCGACGCTTAGAGCCGTATCGGACGGATACGACGGGAAGATATCGATAGAGATAAACGAAAGGGAATATACGAAAGAGGAGCTGGAACGATTTTCTGAGGAACTGTCAGGGCATCTGTGGACGGATATCCTCGGAGAAGACCGGGATGCGGAAAATGTTACGGAAGATCTTGATCTTCGGGACAGCATGGAGGGGTATCCGTTTAAGATCTCATGGAAGACAGACCGTCCTCTCATACTAAACAGCAGAGGGATCATCGATAAAGACCGGCTGGAGGAGGAAGACCCTGATGATGAGGGGCTTCCGGTAAGGCTATGCGCAACGCTTAAATACAGGGACTACAGTGAGGATATGTACGGATACGTCATTGTCCGAAGAAGCAGGGAGACTTTATCCGAAGAAGAATCCATAATGAAGGCAATAAAGGAAAGCGATGAAGCCGGCAGCACAGGAAAGGTATTAATGCTCCCGGGTGAGATCGGGGGCAGGAAGATCACATACTATAACGCAGATATGAACAAGGGATGGATCATACTGATAATGGGTTTTATCATGGCCTTAACAGCACCCGCCATCAAGGATGAGAAGATCAGAAAGGAGGCTGATGAGAGAAGAAAACAGATGGACAGTGATTATCCACGCATAATCAACCTGTATGCTTTGTATTATACGGCCGGGATGAATCCACGTACCATATGGTCGGGGATATGCGACAGGTACGAAGATGGTATCAGTACGCAAAAAGGCAGCAGGCGGTATGCATACGAAGAGATGATACGGACAAGAAGGATGATGGATGAGGGAACGGAAGAACTCATTGCATATGATGATTTTGCAAGAAGATGCCAGACCGTCGGCTTCAGGTCGTTCATCAGCATGATACGGCAGGCGGTCACAAAAGGAAACGACGGGCTTGACAGGATACTTAAGGAAGAGATGGAGAAGGCTTTAAGAAGCAGAAACAACATGGTCAGGATAGCAGCCTCGGAAGCGTCGACTAAGCTGCTGTTCCCAATGTTCATGATGCTAGCGGTCGTTCTGGCGGTTGTCATGATCCCCGCTTTTATCGGAATGCGCTATTGATCTCAGTTCATACAGCTTCCGCAGATTTTCCTCGGAAAGCTCTCTTGCTCCACCGAGCTGTTTTGTCATAAACAGAAGCTGTGCATAAAATTCAACGGATTCCATCTTGTAGTATGCCGACATAAGATCCGGACCGTATGTCAGAACACCGTGATTTGATAGAAGTATCTGGTCGTTGTCTTCAAGAAAAGGCTCGATCGAGTCGGGTACCTATGTCGTAGAAGGAGTAGCGTAAGGAGCGATGGGCACGCTTCCGAGATACATTATCGCTTCGGCTGTTATCGGCTGGGTAAGCGGAATCCCACAGACGGCAAAAGCAGTTGCATACGGCGGATGCGCGTGGACAACGGCACATACATCGGAACGCTTTTTGTAGACACGAAGATGCATCTTCATCTCCGAAGAAGGAACGAATTTTCCGTTTGCCTCAATAACGTTTCCGTCCTTATCAACCTTACATATGCATTCGGGCGTCATAAACCCTTTTGATATTCCGGTAGGTGTGCACAAAATCTCATTGTCGCCAAGCCTAACGGAGATATTACCGTCATTTGCAGCGACCATGTTCCTGCCGTACATATGCCGGCCTATATCGCAGATCATTTCTTTTATCTCTTGCTCACTCATACCATAATATTACTACTACGATCATTCAAAGTCGACACCGGGATGATAATCTGTTATAAATGTATGGGAAGTTTTCGGGATCACATTGAAAAGGACGGAAAGAGCATGGATATCTGGATAGTGGTCAAACAGATGATGATCATATTTACTCTGATCCTTATCGGAGTCTATCTGTATAAGAGCAGACACCTGTCTAATGAATCATCAAGACAGTTGTCATGGATCATCGTTAACATCACGAATCCGGTAACACTTCTGTGTGCGGCGCTTGCCGAGGAAGAGAAGGTCGGGGCGAAGGAGGTCGGGATCGCTTTCGGATGTTTTGTGAT
>JAFZQP010000056.1 GCA_017620345.1 Lachnospiraceae bacterium | reverse complement strand
TTAAAAAATAATCATTCTTTGATTAATGCATATCTATTCTATTCCTATAGTATCGATATTTCACCCACAAAAACATTCATTTTCATGAACATTTTTATCAGAGCTCGAATGTATGTTTTCCCACAGGTAATTCTTCAAACCTCTTTATCTTTACAAGGTACTTTATAAGATTGATAGCATAGTTTATAGCAAATTTGATATTGACTTCATATAACAAATTTGTTATTATTTGATCAGAGGAAATCAGCATGTATGATATTGAGTTTTATGATGATGAACGCGGATATAGTGATGTGGAAGAATTCATTAAGGAACTTCGTGAAAAATCAGCCACAAGTAAGGATGCAAGGATAAATTTTAATAAAGTGGTTGCATATCTCGATATTCTTGAAGAGATGGGAACGCGTGTAGGTGAACCGGTAACGAAACACCTTGATGGAGAGATATGGGAACTGCGACCTTTGGCAAACCGGATATTGTATGCATATTATAAAGACAACAAGTTTTTGCTGTTGCATCATTTTATGAAGAAATCAAAGAAGACGCCACCCGGAGAGATCGAGAAGGCAAAAAGAGAGTTGGAGGATTACAGACGGAGGCATAAAAACAATGAGTAATTGGAAAGATGTCAGAAAAGAACTTAATATCACCCCTGAAGAAGAAAATGTAATAGAGCTTGAAAAAGATCTGCTAAGAACAATGGTAGCAATTCGTGAAGAACAGGGATTATCTCAGGCAGAACTTGCGGAAAAATGCAATGTGAAACAGCCGGTGATTGCACGTATGGAAAAGGCGGTTCATTCACCACAGATAGACAGTCTGCTTAAAGTTCTAGTACCGTTGGGCTATAAGCTACAGATAGTTCCTATGGAAAAGAAGGCATAAGTAAGGGGCTAAAAAGAAAGACAAAAAGTGGTACGGTTTTGGTACGGTTAAAATTGGCGACCCTCAAACCTCCTTTCTTGCTATATTATACCGCTCGAACAACTATTCGAGTCCCGTCTCGCGCTCTCGAGAATCCCCGTAAAATCAAGCTTTACGGGGATTTTTGATTGCGTTGCCCTATAGTATATCACATCTATTTCAGATCGGTATAGTGAATCCTGTTGTGTTATAATAATTCCAAAGGACTTGCTATATCTATGATTAAGATGATAATCAAAATGGATGAAGAAAAGATATGTACTTCAGACCAATATACTATTGAACAGGTTTATCAGGCCTTAGATCGTATTTTTTCAGATAAAGGAATGGATAGAACAGACACGGATCGCGGTATTGAGTATGGTGGTCATGATCGTCCAACAGACTTTGCTTACTTTGGCAAGATAATGCTAGGACTGAAAGATCAGCCCTGGTTCACGGATAATGCCCTTATGTGGTTGTATTGTAATAGCGATGATTCCGTCGATCCAGAGGATTTCGCTGAAGAAGATCTTCTCGCTCATTATGGAATGTTAAATAATAACTTGAAATAATCTCTATCTATCGTATAATATAATTACTCGGGAGAGCTCCTGCCATATAAGTGGAGAAGTTTAAACTCGGGAGAGTCCCTGCCATATAAGTGGGAAAGCTTAAACTCCAAGAGAGCTGATTTTTATTGGCTCTCTTGTTTTTTCGAAAGGGCAAGAATAGTGGAAGAATTCAAAGTCTACAGTGTATCGGATGCGTATATATCATATTTGAGAGAGCATGAGCCCAATGTTTATTCGAATAAGGAAGATAACCGGACACATACACGTAAATACATAGGAATCGTGATAGAGATGAACGGATTCAATTATTACATTCCGATGTCCTCTCCAAAGGACAGTGATTATCAGGTTGCCGGAGATGGAAAGGTTATCAAGAAAAGCATAGTTCCAATAATGAGAATCACCGAAAAAAGCAACGGTGTAAAAGAACTGAAGGGTACTTTAAGAATCAGCCATATGATTCCTGTGCCTGAAGCAGAGCTTACTCTTTACGATCTTGACCATGAAGAGGATCTGGATTATAAAGCACTTGTT
Organism: Lachnospiraceae bacterium; assembly: GCA_017620345.1. The sequence goes on along the minus strand of JAFZQP010000056.1, from coordinate 33,990 downwards.
TCTGCGGAGATCATTTTTATCCGTAAACATGCAGATAAGATAAGGGATAATGCAGAGCTGTTGTATAAACAGAAGATGAAAAATGATGAAACGGCAGGATATGTTAAATCTGCGTTGAATTATCTCGAACTCGAAAAACTATGCCAACAGTATTCCAATGATGGAAAATAAGAGTATAAATTGCGTTGCCTTTGAGTTGCCATTACGAGGAAGTGTCCGCAAACCTCCTGTTTATCAGTGCTTTCGGACTCTGAGAATGTTCGAGTCCCGTCTCGCGCTCCATATATCTTTAAAGAATAATTATAGAAATCTTTTTGTATGATATAATGCAGATATAATCAAATCGAGGATATAAAAATGATCATAACAGAAATCATAGAGTTAAAAGATATATGGGCCGAGCATAACCATTATTATGATGATATGGTTAAGTTCTGCATAGATCGAAAGAAAAGAATAGTAGCGATAGATGCGGATATGCATATCGATCTCGAGCATGAATTGTATGATAATGGATCTGAGCTTGAGGATATTTATGGCGGTAACATTATGAAAGATCCTGTCGAGGTTATATGGGAAGCCCATCCGAATATTGAACGGAATCGAACTCTCGGTATAGGAAGAGGGCGCGAAATAACGGATGAAAAAACGGCAGATGAGTTGTTTGAAATCCTGAAAGAGTGGATAAGGTAGGGATATTATGTCAAAAGAATTGTGGTATTCCCTGGGGATAAAGGAACAGATGTCAAATATTCATGGAGAAGTAGTTCGTATGATCAGAGCAAGAAATAACTATACGAGCGGAAAATCATCTGAGGATCGGTCCCAATCGTATTTGAACAGAATACACGACCTTATCATCATGACATACGAAGATCCCAAGAATGTTCAAAGAGAACAGGAACTGGTTGATGAAGAGAATGAACTAAAGAGATGGATGAATAAAGAGGTCGACGACGAATATATATTGAGATACTGGGAGCAGTACACAAATGCTATAAGCTGACGGAATTTATCTGCGTCTAAAACGCGTCCACAAAGGAAATATATCTGAGACACCGATCCTCAACCTCCTTTATTTACAGTATTCTTGATGAAATGCGATATCAGCATCGAGACGGGACGACCTACCCCGAGCAACTATGTTGCGCGGGGCGTTACCTTGTTTAGTTCCGTCTCGCGCTATATACAGAAACGATGCAAGAACGAGTTGTCGGAATAATACCTATTGACGAAGTAGGTAAATAGGAATATAATCTGTAACAATACAATTTATAAACAGATGATGGTAAAAAATATGCTTTTTAATACGAAGCTGCTTCACGGAAAAAGTACACAGGGTTTTGCAGCGGGACAGACTTTTCCGCCCATATCTCAGGTCAGTGCATTCAGATATGAGAGTATGGAGGATCTTGAAAAAGTCTTTGATCATAAAAAGATGGGATATGCATACACAAGAATAGGCAATCCCACCCTTGCTGCATTTGAGCAGAGGATCAGTGAACTTGAAGGAGGAATCGGTGCGATAAGCTGCAGCAGCGGTATGTCCTGGTTTTACACGATATAATTATGGATATACGGATGCATATGTGAAGTATACCGGAGAATATAAAGGTAATTAGCATGTAGCATTCTGAATGCGTTTACTGATGATTTATAAAAGGCTGTTCGCGTCTTTAAGGTTCTTTGCAACCCTGTCCAAATAACCTCTCAGTTCTGCCGCTTCTTTTGGGGAAAAACCGGAAAGAGCGGTTTCGACAGAATTCTCGAATTGTTTTTTTATTGGTTTTAAGATCTTCCTGCCTTTTTCTGTAAGGAATATTGCATAGGAACGCTTGTCTTCCTTAAGTCGTTTCCTTTCGATAAGACCGGCATCCTCCATATTTGATAAGACGGATGAAAGCGTGCAGGTCTCAAGGTAGAGAGTATCCGCTATTTCTTTCTGCTTGCAGCCCTCGTGATCGGATATATATACTAAAAGCTTTGGATTGCCGGGGTGTAATCCGAATTCGTCAAGACGATGTTCAACATTTCTTTTGAATGCAAGATGAGCTATCAGTAAAGATTTCATAAAAACCTCCGCAAGCAAACTGTTTATACTCCAAACTGTTTTCAAATCATATCATACAACCGTGATAAATACCACAACAGATACTATCGGTTTTCTGTTATAATTCATAGCAGTGATCTTTCAATCTATGATGAGGTGACGGAAAAATGAAGATAAAAAAAGCTATGGTTTCTGCTTTGGGAGCAGCTGCGCTCGGACTTACACTTTTTATATCCGGTTGCGGTGCCTCACATAACGAATCCCCTAAGGAAGCCGTTGGACTATCGGATGCATCCGTGGGAGATATAGTTGTATTTGGCGATATCAGATGGTACGTGATAGCAAAAACAGAGACAGGCTATACACTTTTGAGCGAAAAGCCTGTTATAAAGATGGCGTTTAACGAAGCAGGATATGATACAACCGGTACATGGGAAGATTCCACTGTGCGAACATGGCTCAATGAAAAGTTCTATAACACATTCACGGAAGATGAAAAAGCACTTATTGCAAAGACGCACAATATCAATCCCGACAACAGTGAATATGGTACTGACGCCGGAAACGATACAGATGATCATATTTTTCTGCTAAGCGTGGATGAGGCGAATGCCCTTGACAAAAAGGTTCGACATTGTGGCTACTGGTACGGTATGAATCATCAGTGGTGGTGGCTGAGGTCGCCGGGTGTAAATACCCACTATACAGCATATGTTGGTAAAGGAAATGACAGTGATGCAAAAATCGATACCACCGGAGATATTGCAAGTAATGAGTATGGTGCCGTCCGTCCCGCTTTGAATCTTCGTTTTGCGGATAATACCGTTCCGACGGCCATGAACAGAACTGACTCGGAGGAGAAGGCCGAACTGGTGGAAATTTCGGATTCACAGGTTGGTGATGTGGTGGCATTCGGCAGATATACCTGGTATGTAACAGACAAAACGGACGGTATCTGTACACTGCTTTGTCAGGGACCGGTTGCAGAAAAAGCATATAATGAGAACAAAACGGATATCACATGGGAAAACTGTTCTTTGCGCAGATGGCTCAATGGGGATTTTTATAACAGCAGGTTCACTGACGGAGAGAAAACTTCGATAATAACCACTCATTACACATTCACCGACGCTGATTCTTCATATGAAATGGACTGCGGAAATGACACGGATGACAAGGTATATCTGTTCTCGTATTCCGAATCAAATTCTGTAAGCGACGATATAAGGGAATGCGGCCTTGACTGGTGGCTGAGGTCGCCCGGAGACGATCAGGACCAAGCGGTCTTTATAATTGGAAGATCTGCAAATCTGATGGGAACCGATGTTGATCAATCTCGCGGGGTTCGACCTGTAATAAGAGTCAGAGTACCGAATTATCTGTATTGATATGTGCAGTAATAATTCGGATAGTAATCAAAATACGGATTATTTGTGAATGCTGCAAAGTAAGGAAGCTGGACATCTGCCGCAGGCGTGGGCCATGCAGGCGAAAAATGATGAATGAGAGCAGCCTTGCCGATCACGGAATCAGGATTCACAGTTGTTATCTGGCCTGCAAATGCATAAGCAAGCTCAGGTGTCTTTGCTTTTGTCATCTCGACATATGCATTCCAGTTAAGCTGTGCAAGCTTTACCTGCTCGTCAGAAAACTTCACGGCAGTATTTGTATCTGCCATTACCGGAGCAGCTCCGAGGATAAATGAAACGACGGTCAGTAAACCGAGCATAAGCATTTTCTTTTTCATATGATCACCATTCCTTTCATAATATGATTCAGTACGTGTTGCGTTAAGTTTTTAGAAAAAAAAGAAGCAGGTGATGGGAATCGAACCCACGTCACCAGCTTGGAAGGCTGGTGTTCTACCATTGAACCACACCTGCGTTTTCAGACCTATGAAATCTTACCAAGAAAAGCTGCTCTTGTCAAGGATGAAAGGCAATTTTACGTCAATTGATGAGTTGTCGATGGTATAGGAATAATTATAGTTCCTGAGGCTTTCGGTTATTTCGGAGGGCTTCGATGCGTATCTTTCATCCAATATCAGTCTGAGCGGGTCCCATGTCATGAGCAGGAGCTTAAGCTGGTGGTCCTTCGGCACGGTGTATACCGTGGGGAGCATATAGAAAGTGTAGTCGTAGTATTTTCCCGCTTCAAGCTTCACCGGCGAATCGTATTCGGACGAAGAAAAGCCGCAACCCGGATTACACAGATCGGTCCAGCCGAAGGAAAAACATTTGGCGACAGTGGAACTCTGGACGAGTTCGTGAAGGTCTGTGGGAGCCAGTTTACCACCCTGCTCCAGTTCTCCCACTGTCTTATAAGGGACAGTTCTGTTGAGACGGGTTTTTTCCATATATGCGCCAAACAGCTCGCCATCTTTTCTCGTATCCAGGAGTATCGCTGTTATCATCAGATTGTCGTTGTCGACATCATTTGTTGACAGGCGTACGCTGATCTCGGGAATGCCGGAAATTATCGCATCATCAGGTACATCTATGTCATATACAGCTATGTTTCCGTCATACATCCCGGCATATACGCGCTCTTTTTTTTCATAAGAGAACATTTCCGCCTTTTCCAGTCTGCTGCAGTAATCTACAAGTCCTTCGCTTGACACTTCTGTGAAATCACCGTCTTTTGTGGCGGTTATGGTGGCCTGCTCATATTCCCCGAAAGAATCATAACAGGTAAATTCTCCGTCGATATTGCTCTGAACCGTCAGTTCAGGTATATCTTCGATCCCGTTATCCACATCATACAGGTAATGTGCCAGCCATTTGTTTTGGATCTCCAGCCATGGCTGACCGTTTATTGCGATGTCATATGTGGGCTTGTGACCGTTCTGGTGAAGCAGCATCTTAACAGGCTTGCCGGCATTTTTGAATGCCGTGTACATAAGATATGACTGTTTTGTCGTAACGTTAAAATCATTGAGTCCATGAACTATAAGTGCGGAGCAGTTTATATTTTCCCAATCGTCGGAGTAATCGGTCTCTGCCCATATCGGAGCATAGTCTCCTTTTGTGGAAGCCTCATCCTGTGCGATCTGCCACAGCCAGGATCTGTAATCATCATCAAGGACTGTCCATTCATCATCTTTGTATACACCGCCGCATGTATATCCCGACAGAAAATCCCTGTAATCGGGATCATATACTGTCGGAGTACCCTGGGAATTGATATAGTCATACCATGAGGCAATTCCCGCATACGGTATGATCGTTTTCAGTCCCTTAACACCTGTTGTCGCAACCTCGTACGGGATCGTTCCGCCGTATGATCCTCCGGTCATTGCAACGTTTCCGTTTGACCAGTCGGCTTTGATCTCTACGCAATTCTCTCTGTCTGTATAGGCGACCCGGTCTCCGGTCAGCCATTCCACTACACATTTATGAGAGTCTCTTTCAAGATCCGTGCCGCATAGTTCAAAGCCCTCTGAACCGTATGTCCCTATGCCGGAAGCCTGGATAATGGCATATCCTCTGACAAGATAATAATCATAATGATCCCTGTATCTGTATCCGAGAGAATTATCGTATGGAACTGTGTAATTCCAGTCTTTGCCGGGTCTTGCGGCGGCAGCGGCATCAAGCGTTGTCATGCTTCCTGATGCCTCGCGCTTTTTGCCCGCCTTGTACAGACTGTCATAATCAAATTCACGTTCAAGATAATCCGCTTTACAGCCCTCCTCATGCTCCTTGACGATACCCACATTGTAAGGAGTAGGATCGTAGATCGAGGCTGCCTTATATTTTCCGATCGCAGCGCTTCTCGGGAGCTGTACGAACACCTTCACAAGATCAGCCATACCGTCTTTATCGGTATCATGATCGGTCTCAACATAGACACAGAATCTAAGGATATCACTGCCTTCGTTTGTATAATCGGCGGTTTTGGAGTCCGAGATCTCAAGCATCGGCTGCGGCATACCGTCTTCTATACGAAGCGCCGCGTCTTCTTCCTGCTGCGTATCCTGTTCAGCCTGTCTGTCTGTTCTGACAACTTCGGTTGTGCATCCGCATAGAGTCAAAGACCATGCGATAACCGTCATACCGATCACTATAAGATGTCTTCTGTATCTCATGATGTACCTCCCGGGTTATAAATACCTTATATATTCTATCACAGGAAAGGGTGACGGTTCTACTGTCTTGCGGCAACGCCGGGAAAAAACTATAATATATCTTGTATCGATTTTCGCAAAGAATAAGGAGGCTATCATGAAAGAGATAAGTACAGACAGAGCACCGGCAGCTATAGGACCCTACTCGCAGGCAGTCGAAGTGCAGGATATGATCTATACATCCGGGATAATACCTGTCATACCTTCCACGGGACAGGTTAACGGAAGTGTTGCGACAACTCAGGCAAAGCAGGCATTTCAGAACCTGTCAGCGCTTCTTGAGGATGCCGGGAGCAGCATCGACAAAGTCATCAAGACAACGGTGTTCATCAAGGACATGAATGATTTTGCGGCGATCAATGAAGTGTATGCACAGTTCTTTAAGAAGCCATATCCGGCAAGAAGCTGCGTGGAAGTAGCCCGCCTTCCCAAGGATGTGCTCATTGAGATCGAGGCCATAGCAGAAAAGAAATAAAGGCGGATCAATCCGCCTTCAGTTCTTTCCACATTGTTGAGAGTTTTTCGGTGACATCGTCCGGAAGACGCTTGTATATTTCGCAGTTAGCCAGTTTATCGGCTGACGGATTCATTGCATCAGATGCCTGTTCCTCTTCGGTCAGATTATCGGCTATCGCCGTGATCGGAGAGGAATATCTTACTTCCTCGAAGTTGGCTCGAGCCACATCCTCTCTGCACAGATAATCAAGGAACTTCTTTGCTGATTCGGTATCGTGGCAGTTTTTTGTTATTCCCCAGCAGTCGATCCATAAGTTGGAACCTTCTTTGGGTATGCAGTATTTTATATCGGGATTTTCTTCATATGCATAGAATGCCTCGCCTGAATAAACAACTCCGATGGCGGCATTCTGTGCAAGGATCTCATCCCTTACTTCATCAACAAGGTATGACTGGACATCAGGCTTCTGTTTGATAAGAAGCTCCTGCGCCTCGGCAAGCTCTTTATCATCGGTGGAGTTGAGTGAGTAACCGAGATACTTGAGTGCGATCATATACGCGTCCCTCATACTGTTCTGCATGATGATATCACCGCTGTACTGCCCGTTGAAGAGGACCTCCCACGACTCGGGGGCCGGCACCTTGCCGGAATCATAGAGAAGGCCGACGGTACCCCAGAAATAAGGCATGACATATTTGTTGTCGGGATCAAAAGACTTTACCATATCCCAATACTTACTTCCGATCCCTTTTGTATTTTCCATAGAGTCAAAATCAATCTCCATGAGTTCGCCCTCGTCGATCAGCTTCTGGAGCATGTATTCGGAAGTACATAACACATCGTAGTCGATCGCACCGGACTTGTACTTGGTGTAGAGTTCTTCCGGAGTGGGGGCTTCCTCATATCTTACCTCGATACCGGTCTCCTTTTGGAACTGGTCGATCATGTTCATATCAATATACATACCGTAGTTGAAAACAGTGAGGGTCTTCTTTTCGTTTGATGCCGAACATCCGCACAGTATCACGGAAGTGATAAGGGAAGCGGCAACAAGCATTGTGATGTATTTTTTCATTTTATTACTCCTTCTTGGCTGCCCTTTAAACAGAGCATACATATGATTTATACGCTATTATGTGAAGATTTTCAATAAAGTTTAAAAAAATTTTAAAACAGGGGTTAAGTATTTTTGATCTGTGCCGATGTATTATATAGAAAGCGTTTAATAGCGTTGTATCCGAAACGGACTTCGGAATTATTATCTCAACGGATTGAGAACTCATTTGGTGCAGTCGGCACCGTCATTTTCTGTTCTGAAATAATTCCCCCGTTTGTAGGAAATGTGTTCACTAAGTGTTTAATTGTGGTAAAATATACATTAGATAGGAGGAAGGTATATGGGCGATATGAATATCAGCAGTGTAACAAACGCTTACAGCGGTTATACAATTGAAGGCGTTAAGACAGATGATGTGTCCACTGTTGCCAAGACCGATACCAAGGCTGCTGAGGAGGCAGGCGTTGTGTATGAGAAGAGTTCAGGGGATACCAAGAAGGCAACCTATTCCATCAACAAGATGAGCGCAGAGGACAGAGCAGCTCTTGTACAGCAGCTCAAGCAGGATCAGCTTGACAGACAGAACCAGCTTGCGCAGCTTGTTCAGAAGATGTTCACCGATCAGGCAGGTGTTTCCAAACTTGCCGATATATTCTCTCCCGAGAATCTGAAGGATGTCAGTCCCGAGGATATCGCCAAGGCCAAGGAAGATGTTTCCGAGGACGGGTACTGGGGAGTTAAGCAGACATCCCAGAGGCTGTTTGATTTTGCATCAGCACTTGCCGGAGATGATCCGGAGAAGATGAAAGAGATGCAGGCGGCCATGGAGAAGGGATATAAGGAAGCAACCGAAGCATGGGGTGATGAACTTCCGGGCATCAGTAAGGAGACACTGGCAGCGGCAAACAAGCTGTTTGATGATTATTATGCATCTAAGAGTTAAACAGGTGACAAGGAGGCAATCAAATGGGATTATCTGATTCCAGCATTTCTTCACTGTTAAACAGTCTCGGATCGGGAAATAATTCATCCGGATCGTTTGACTTTGCGAATTATGCAGCGATCAAGAACGGAAGTTACGGCAAACTTGTCAAATCATATTATGCAGAGCAGAATAAGACAAGTGATACCAAAACCGCTTCTTCGAATGCGAAGTCAAAAACTTCGACCAAGACCGATTCGAATAAGAACACGGATACGACCGGACTGACACAGATGAAGAAGGATGCCGACAAGCTTCGTGCGTCGGCAGAAGCATTGGACAATGATGATCTTTGGAAGAAGACTGACGGAAAGGTTGATATGACGAAGGTCGCAAGTGCCATCAAGGACTTTGCGAAGGATTACAATGCAGTCATCGATCAGTCGGCTAAGGTTAATTCCAAGGAGATCGGTCAGGACATGAAGTTCATGACCGGAATGACGGATACTTTCAACAAGATCCTCAGCAAGATCGGTATTACGGTCGGAGACAACGGCAAGATGTCAGTTGATGAAGAAGCTCTTAAGAAAGCTGATGTTGCAACGGTCAAGACGTTGTTTGACGGACACGGAACATACGGATCACAGATTGCCGAGAAGGCAAGCAGTATTTCAAAGGACACAGAGATGTCCACAAGTATTTACGGCAGTAACGCTACCGCATCAAGTGCGTTATCGAGCCTGTACAACCAGTTTGTCTGATCACTTTGATCAGCGACAGACTTATCCTTTACTTACAAAACCTTTACCTACAATATATCCCGGCAGATGTCTGCCGGGATAATTGTTTTTCTGTATGATTTTTTCTAAATGTCCTGTTATCCGAAGTATCTGTCGTGAAGACCCTTGAATGCCTTGCCGTGTCTTGCCTCATCCCTTGCCATTTCATGGACTGTATCATGGATGGCATCGAGATTAGCAGCCTTAGCACGCTTTGCAAGATCTGTCTTACCGCTTGTAGCGCCGTTTTCTGCCTCTATACGCATCTCGAGGTTCTTCTTTGTTGAATCCGTAACAACCTCACCGAGAAGCTCCGCAAACTTGGCAGCATGCTCAGCCTCTTCAAAAGCGGCCTTCTCGTAATACATTCCGATCTCAGGATAACCTTCCCTGAATGCAACCCTTGCCATTGCAAGATACATTCCTACTTCGGTACATTCCCCGTTAAAGTTGGCACGAAGGTCAGCCATTATATCATCGGATACTCCCTTGGCTACACCTACAACGTGCTCTGCTGCCCATGTCATCTCACCTTCCTGCTTGGTAAATTTGGATGCGGGCGCTTTACACTGAGGACATGCCTCCGGAGGCTCATTTCCTTCATGAACGTAACCACAAACCTGACAAACCCATTTCATAGTTGTAATCTCCTTTCATTGATTTCATTGATTGTTTTTCATAAAACTCTTGATACCTCTGAAAGTTGAGGTGCTGATAATATGCTCTATACGGCATGCATCCTGCTCGGCTATCTTCTCCGATACACCTGCGGTCATCTGCAGAAAAGCGGTCAGTGTCTTGTGCTTGTCATATACTTCCACAGCTTTCTTGCGGCCTGTTTCGGTAAGATTGATCTCCTTGCCTACATCGTCCATCGTGATATACCCTTCTTCGCGAAGGATCCCCATCGCACGCGATATGCTTGGTCTTGAAAAACCGAGTTCTTTTGCTACATCTATGGAGTACACGATACCGTTCTTTTTTTTCAATATGTAGATGGTTTCGAGATAGTCCTCACCGGATTCAAGCATTGCCATTTCTGCAAACCCCTTTCAATAATAAACTCTATCATTTAATGGGGATTATTACAACTGTTTGATCTTCTTCTTAACGATCTTAAACCGGATAGTTTTGATGCCTCCGTATTCACCGAGCCCTCTTATCTTAACAGAGGCTTTTCCGATGGATATATTGTTTTCGTAACTGCCTGCGATGATCTCATAATCATTCTCGTTAAGCAGATCCTGTCCGACCTTCAGCATCGTGATATCTTCTTTTGAAAGAGTAACAGGCGAGCCTGTATAGGGCTTGTCGGCAATCTTTACGGCAGCACCTTCAATGCTCTTTTGGGCATATCTGAACGATGATGATTTTTCACCGTAGTAATTTCCTGTTCCGGTTATAGTTACTTCCGTGCCGTTTATGCTGCAGTCGTAATCTGTTCCGCGCTCAAGTTCTTCTTTGTCTGAATCAAATACTACGATGTCCGGTTCCGTTTCGCTGTCTGTATCGGAAGATATGATATCCGACACATACAACTCGGACGCCGCGATATTGGCAGCTGTGATCGCATATGAAGCATAAAGTTTTCCGGTAAAGTTTCCCTTTCCCGTGATATAGACACCGGGACGCTTTGATGCTTTCGTACCGTCGTTTACGGACGTATTGTTCTCATAACTGAGCGTATAATCCTCATTCTCGATAAGGGTATATTCGCCGTCTGTTGTCGTATATATGACCTTAACGGCAGGCTTGGCGCCACCCTTTGCAAAGGGTACGGTTTTTCTCATTATCACAAGGATGGCGGGATTCTTGGCAGAACCCTCCGACAGGCTCGCGGATTCTATTGAAAACAGTTTTCTTACGGATCCGGAATAAGCACCGATCCCCGTAAATGTTATGGCAGCGCTTCTTCCGCTGTTTATGTTGTTGGAATAGGAAACCTCATAATCCCTGCCTTCGACAAGGAGCGTATCGTCTGAGCCGTATCGGAGCTCGTAGCCGGTCTGCTTAACCGGATACGAAGTATATGTAACGGTACTTTCAATTCCCGTGATGGAAGCCTTTGACAGAGGAAGAGATGAGATCTTGAAGTCGATCTTTCTGCTTCCCGTAACATTACCTTTTCCGGTCATGAATACAGATGCTGTTCCCGGAGCGGTATTATTGACATATTCAAGTTCATAACAGCCTTCATCAACGGTCTGTCCTTTGTATTTGACTACAAGCTCAGGTTTTACCGGTATCAAAGATCCGCTATCCGAAAACTGCGGCTGCTGATTTTTGATCCTTGAGACAGACAATTTCCCTATCGGGATCATATCGGTTTCTTTCTTCAGTATCGTTTCGGTAAAGCTTGCGGTACCTTCATAGTTGCCTTTGCCGACTATCTGTATGGTGTAACGGCAGTCTTTTTCCTTATCCCCCGTCAGACCATCCGGATATACGAACTTAAAATCTGTTCCTGACTTAAGAGTCCTGTATGTCCCGTCATCAAGACGAAGGGATACGTCAGTCGTGCCCTTCTGAACCCTTCCTGTGTATGAAAGGGATATATCTTTAGCCTCGATGCGTCCGGTTATATCGATCGGATTTATCTTAAATTTAACCGGGAAGGTTCCCGAGTAATTGCCTTTTCCCGTGATGGCAACTCTCCCGGTCCCGACGCGCGTATTATTGGAATATTTGACCGTGTAGTCGGAATCCGGCTGCAATACTGTTTTGCCGCGCTTTACCGTAAGGTCTTCAAAGGTTATGGGACTGCCGGTATACTCTCGGTCTTCAACACCTGATACAACGAACGTATCGGAATCTTCTTCCTGTTCGTCTTCTTTGCGGGGTTCTTCTTTCTTCTCTTCTTCTTCCGGATCGGGTTCTTCAACGGGAATGGAAGGATCGATCGTCTCATCATCCTCCGGATGCTCTTCACCCGGAAAATCACCAAACCAGAAATCAAGATCAAGAGCATCACTTTTCATAAGCTTTTTGCCCTTATCTCCGAAGCCCGAAAATGAATCGGTATACTGCCATGAACAGAGTCTGCCCGTATAAGACGTGGATTTGACTGTGGCAGTTGAACTTGGCCAGTTGGCCATCCAGATGTTGTTTTCCTTCGCGATATCCGACAGGATCATATCATCCACAAGCATACTTCGGCTTGCATATATTCCGGGCATAAGTCCGCTTTCCGCTATCTTTTTGCAGAATGCATTTACGATATCCGTATGTGCTTTTCTGCTAAGCTTTGCTGCTATAAGACGTCCCGTTTTGGAATCGGAGTATTCGTAATCAATGACAACAGGGAGTGTTACAAGGTCTTTTCTGCTGCCTATGTATGACAGGCATTTTACGGCTTCTTCTTCTCCTTCTTCGGGGGTGATCGCCTGGGAGTAGAAGTACACACCGACCTGTACACCTGCTTTGCGGGCATTTACTATGTTGGAATCAAAGCATTCATCCGGGCGGATGTTTCCGGCACTTCCCCAGCCTCTGTAACCGGCACGGATAAATGCGAACTCAATCCCATATGTATCTTTCAGGATCTTCCAGTTCTCATAGGAGATGACTCCCTGATATTTGGATATATCCATACCATATCTGATACGGGCTCTTTTTGATGCATCGTTTGTTTTGTAGTATGACGGATAACTGTATTTAAATCCCGTCAGTCTGCATGTGAACGGATCGGGCCGCTCGTCATCCGACAGGAAAGAATCCGTTTCGGAAAAATTCCTGTTAAGGGGGATCAGCTCCTTTTTGGAATTCTTATAGAATTTATAGAATTCGGGGTCATCCGGATCGATCACTGTACGGTTTCCGTCCTCGTCGATCTCTTCATATGTTCCGTCGGATCTTTTTGTTATCTTATGCTCTGACATCCATTCATCGTCAGATTCCGGATCCTCGGAAACTTCTTCCCCGGCTGATTCGTCCAAAATTTCTTCGTCAGTTGTAATATCACTGTCGGAATCTTCGGCTTCCTGATCATCTTCATGGGAGTCTTTCTTTTTATCCGAATGATCATCCTCTTCGGAAGGTTTTTCTTCTTCGGAAGGGTCTTCGATCTCCTCGGAGGGTTCTTCTACCTCTATGATCTCCTCAGTCTCAGCAGAAGGATCGACAATCGTATCTTCTGCCTCGTCACCGGCTTTTACCGGGATAGATGAGACAAGCAATGCCATTATCAATATGAATGAAATTTTCCTGAATTTATTCGTCATAAAGGATATTATACCGTCAAAGTGTTATGTTAACAAGTTTTTTATTGATTTTGTTATGTTATAATATGATGATAGGGTCAAAAGGTCATGAAGCAATGGAGCAATTCGTATCATCAGTGAATGGGCAAATTCTATTATTAGGCATGAAAAACGAAAGAAATAAAAACAATGAAACAGAGCTGCTGTATGAGCAGGACGGTATGCTGATGGATTTCCGGGCTGTTGTAATATCGGCAGGAGAGGAAGAAGCATCAAAGAAGCCGTATGTCTGCCTCGACCGCACGGCGTTTTTCCCTGAAGGCGGAGGACAGATGTCGGATACGGGAACGCTTGAATGCGACGATACCGGGATCGTGAACGTTACCGATGTACAGACGGTTGACGGATCGGTGAGGCATTATGTTGATAAGAGCATCGCGGCCGGGGAAAAGATCACGGGACATATCGACAGAAAAAAGCGTATGCGGATGATGCAGGATCACGGTGCGGAACATCTTGTATGTGGCCTTATCCACAACCTCTTCGGATACGAAAACGTCGGATTTCACATGACGGATGAAGAGGTCGTTGTTGATGTGAGCGGACCGCTGACAGATGAACAGATACGCATGATCGAGGAGAAGGCCAATGAGATCGTGTTCAGGAATGTACCGGTAACGATCAGTTTTCCTTCACCCGAAGAAGCGCTGAAGACAGAATACAGAAGCAAGCTTGACATATACGAGAACGTTCGGCTGGTTACGATCGAGGGCGTTGACGTATGTGCATGCTGTGCCCCTCATGTATCATCAACGGGGCAGTTCGGAGTAATCAAGATCCTGTCTTATATGCCGCACCGCGGAGGCATGAGGATGACTCTCGCAGCGGGAGCCGACGCATATGCCGACTACACATCGCTTCATGATTCGAATGCGATCATAATGGATATACTTTCCGCACCGCGTGATAAAACGGGAAGTGCCGTAGCCGATCATATGGATAGATTCATGGCTCTGAAGGAGGAGAACACATCACTTCGAAGGGCCCTGTCCGATCTGGTGACACAGAAGGCTGTTGCGGATATCCGGGAAAACGGACAGGATGATCTGTATGTTTTCTTTACGGACAGTCTCGATCAGGTAGGACTTAGGAATCTTGTCAACGAATGTACAAAAGGATATACCGGCGTGGTCTGCGCCTTCCTCGGGGATGACAGTAAGGGATACAGGTATATATTCGGAGCAGGATCGGAAGCTGCGGACGTTGATCTTATCGCATTTACAAAGGCTTTTAACGAGGAGACGGGCAGCAAGGGAGGCGGCAGCGGGCTGCAGACAACCGGACAGACACCGAAAACACGCTTGGAAATTGAAAATTATGTGGATAAAATACGCAAAAAAGCGTAAAATATAAGAGTTAATTTGTAATAAAGAATATGAGGAGTTTATATCATGGCAGAAAAGAAACAGGTTGAGCAGATCACCTCGATGGAGGTTGATTTTGCCCAGTGGTACACGGACGTTGTTAAGAAAGCCGATCTTATCGACTACACGAGCGTAAAGGGATGTATGGTTTTCAAACCTGCAGGATACGCCATCTGGGAGCTGATTCAGAAGCAGATGGATGAGCGGTTCAAGGCTACAGGAGTGGAAAATGTATATCTTCCGATGTTCATCCCCGAGAGCCTTCTTGAGAAGGAAAAGGATCACGTTGAAGGCTTCGCACCCGAGGTAGCATGGGTGACGATGGGAGGACTGCAGCCCCTTACGGAGAGAATGTGCGTGCGTCCTACTTCGGAAACCCTGTTCTGTGATTTTTACAAGAATGAAGTTCATTCGTACAGGGATCTTCCCAAGGTATACAACCAGTGGTGCTCGGTTGTCCGTTGGGAGAAGGAGACGAGACCGTTCCTTCGCTCAAGGGAATTCCTGTGGCAGGAAGGACATACGATACACGCCACATTTGATGAGGCCGAAGAACGTACTGTTATGATGCTGAACCTGTACGCCGACTTTTGCGAGCAGGTCCTTGCGATACCCGTCATCAAGGGACGCAAGACAGATAAGGAAAAGTTCGCGGGAGCCGAAGCTACATATACGATAGAGGCGCTCATGCATGACGGCAAAGCGCTCCAGTCGGGAACGAGCCACAACTTCGGAGACGGATTTGCGAAAGCGTTCGACATACAGTTTACCGATAAGGACAACACATTAAAGCATCCCTATCAGACATCATGGGGTACGACCACGAGACTCATCGGTGCGATAATAATGGTACATGGTGATGATAACGGACTGGTGCTTCCTCCGAAGGTTGCTCCGACACAGGTTGTGATCGTGCCGATAAGGCAGCAGGCTGAGGGAGTTTTGGAAGCGACCGATAAGATCAAAGAAGACCTTGTATCCCGCGGTATCCGCGTCAAGGTTGATGATTCGGACAAGAGTCCCGGATGGAAGTTTGCCGAAGCGGAGATGCGCGGTATCCCTGTCAGGATCGAGATCGGACCGAAGGATATAGAAGCAGGCAAGGCTGTTATCGCACGCCGCGATACGGGCGAAAAGAGCGAATGCGCAATATCTGATCTTGCCGGCACGGTTGAGACACTGATGGATACGATCCAGAAGGATATGCTGGAGCGGGCAAGGGCGCGCCGCGACAGCCAGACATACACTGCCACCACAAAGGAAGAGTTCAATAAGATCTTCTCGGAGAAGTCCGGATTTGTTAAGGCTATGTGGTGCGGCGATGTTGAATGTGAGAATAAGATCAAGGAAGAACTGTCGGTAACGAGCCGGTGCATGCCTTTTTCCGACGAGAAGGTCGCGGACACATGCGTATGCTGCCAAAAACCGGCGAAACATTTGGTTTACTGGGGGAGGGCATATTAATGAACGTTTTAGTCATCAACTGCGGCAGCAGTTCTCTTAAATATCAGCTTATCAACGCCGACACGGAAGAGGTTCTTGCAAAGGGCCTGTGCGAGCGTATCGGGATCGACGGCGGAATGCATACATACCAGCCCGGAGGCGGCGACAAGATCAAGACCGAAGTTGACATGCCGAACCATACAAAGGCTGTCGGGCTTGTTCTCGAGGCGCTTACAGATCCTGCAAACGGTGTCATAAAGAGCCTGTCCGAGATAGATGCGGTAGGTCACCGTATCGTTCACGGCGGAGAAAAGTTCTCCCGTTCGGTTGTGATAGACGATGAGGTTCTTGCGGCGATAGAGGAGTGTAACGATCTTGCACCTCTTCACAATCCGGCAAACCTTATTGGCGTCAGCTCATGCAGGGAACTTATGCCGAACGTTCCGATGGTGGCTGTGTTTGATACGGCATTTCATCAGACGATGCCTCCCAAAGCATATCTGTACGGTATTCCGTATGAGTACTACAGAAAATACAAAGTGCGCAGATACGGTTTTCACGGAACGAGTCATGAATATGTGTCAAACAGGACGGCACAGTTTCTCGGAAAAGACATCAAAGACATGAAGATCATCGTGTGCCATCTCGGCAACGGGGCATCAGTAAGCGCTGTTGCAAACGGTAAGTGTGTTGACACTTCCATGGGTCTGACACCGCTTGAAGGCCTTATAATGGGTACAAGAAGCGGAGATCTTGATCCGGCGATACTGGAATTCATCTGTGGAAAAGAAAACCTGTCGATAAGCGAAATGCTCACGGTACTTAACAAGAAATCGGGAGTCCTCGGATTATCCGACGGTGTATCAAGTGATTTCAGGGATCTCGGAAATGCCGCAGATTCCGGTAATGAGCAGGCAAAGACGGCACTTGAGACATATGCGTATCGCGTAGCCAAATACATCGGAGCATATATTGCTGCGATGAACGGTGTCGATGCAATAGTGTTCACCGCAGGAGTCGGAGAAAATAACATTTCGGCAAGGGCTATGATATGCGGATATCTTACATATCTGGGTACGGAGCTTGATGATAAGAAGAATGAGGTAAGAGGCGAAGAGATCGTTATATCCAAAGACGGATCCCGCGTTCCGCTCCTTGTGATCCCTACCGATGAAGAAATGTCGATCGCCAGACAGACGGTTGAACTTGTAAAGAACAGATAACAAGAGGAAGAAGATGCAGCAATTCCCCGCAAATGTCAGGACCATCATAAAAAAACTCCAGGATGCAGGATATGAGGCATATGCGGTAGGAGGATGCGTAAGGGATTCGGTATTGGGCCGCGTTCCCAATGACTGGGATATTACAACCAACGCCCTTCCCGAACAGGTGAAAAAGCTGTTCCGACGGACTATTGATGTCGGTATAGAGCACGGTACCGTAAAAGTCATGATCGGAAATGACGGTTACGAGATCACCACTTACCGCATCGACGGTGCGTATGAAGACAACCGTCACCCGAAGGAAGTAACGTTTACCCCGGATCTTCGGGAGGATCTGCGGCGCCGTGATTTTACGATAAATGCTATGGCCAGCAGCGAGAAGACCGGGCTCGTGGATCTGTTTGGAGGACTTGATGATCTTAAGAACCGGGTGATACGGGCGGTCGGAGATCCTTATGAGAGGTTTGATGAGGACGCACTCAGGATACTCCGGGCTCTTCGGTTCTCGGCGGTATTTGATTTTGACATAGAAGAAGGTACAAAAAAGGCGATAAAAGATCTTGCCGGAAACCTTGCAAATATCAGTGCCGAAAGGATACGTCAGGAGCTTGAAAAACTCATATGTTCAGACCATCCGGGAAGGCTTAGGGATGCATATGATCTCGGCGTTACGAAAGTGATCTTTCCCGAGTGGGATATGATGACAGAGTGTGAGCAGGAGACTCCGCATCATTTCACGAATGTCGGCGACCATACGATAGCGGCGCTTGAATATATCGTTAAGAATTTCCCCGATCTTGATGAGAAGGATGACCGGATACTTCGGATCGCAACAGTCCTTCATGACATAGCAAAGCCTGCAAAGAAGTTCAGGGGAGAGGACGGAGCGGACCATTTTACAGGGCATCCCGCAGAGGGTGTGGCGATGGCCGAGAACTTTCTTCGCAGACTCAAGTATGACAATGATACGATAAAGAGAGTCAAAAAACTTGTCAGATATCACGATGATACGCCAAAGCTGACATATCCAAGAGTCAGAAGGTTCATCGTGGATGTGGAAGTTTCGAACATGGATAATCTGATGCGTCTCAAGTATGCGGATCTGTATGCGCATACTGATTACATGTTTGAAGAAAAGCTCGGTAAGATAGAGACGCTCGATAAGATGTACGGCGAGATAATGAAAAATAATGACTGTCTGTCGATAGGAAGCCTTGCCGTAGGTGGCAGCGATCTTATCGCTATGGGAATACCGGCAGGACCTGCCATAGGAAAGGCACTGTCAGAGCTTTTGGAAGCCGTTCTTGATGACCCTCTCCTAAATGACAGGGAAAAGCTTCTTGACAGGGTACGCAGGATAACCGAATGAAAAACATTGAAAAAGTTGTCATTCCGGTGATCATCATCGTGATCATCACGATGCTCGGAATATACTATATCGCAAAAGAATACGAAAAGCAGAAGGCCGAAAAGCGTGCCGAAGAGATAAAGCAGACCGTCCTTGAAAACAGGGATGAGGACGTGGCAGACATACAGGATATGGAATACGAGAGCACGGCGATGCTCGTAGGAAAGGATACTCAGGAGGGTAAGCTTAAGTTCATATCCGTTGACGGGGACAAGCTTTTTGAACTGGAGATAAAAGGTAATACACCGATCCTCGGTAAACACGGTAATTCCCTTACGCTCGATCAGATACAGCTCGGAGAGATACTTGATGTGACATACAGCATCCACAGCAAGGATCTAAAAAAACTCCAGATCAGTGATGAAGCATGGACTTTTACCGATGTTACGAAGTTCGAGATAAACGAGGAAGAAGGGCGGATGGACATTGCGGGAAGTACATACAAACTTCCCAAGACAGCCATAGTCTCATACGGAGATGAGCTTGCCTCGTTCATGGATGTAACGAATGTTGACACGCTCACCGTAAAGGGCTACGGACGCAAGGTCTGTTCGGTGATAGTAGACAGAGGACACGGTTACCTGCGCCTTTTGAACGATTCATATTTTGAGGGCGGATGGATAGAGATCGGACAGGATATAATCACGAAGGTCTCGGAGGAAATGCTGATCCCGGTACCCGAAGGCAGTTATCATGTCAGGCTTACGAACAGGGGTTACGCGGCCGAGGAAGATGTTGAGATATCAAGAGATGAAGAATCAACGATCGATCTTTCCAAGGTTGATGTCAAGGAAGTTGCGATCGGTCATGTTGAATTCTCCATTGAACCGGACTATGCACAACTCTTTGTGGACGGTGTTATGACGGACTACGAAGAAAGGATCCCGCTTGAATTCGGTGTCCATCATGTTCACGTGGAACTGGCAGGATATACGAGTGTGGATACAAATATCCGCATATCGGATAAGTTCGCAAACATTGATATCGCTCTTGAGGAAGAATCCGATACGGACGATACGACTGCGAAAAAGACTACGGCAGCAACATCGACAACGGGTACAACGCAGGCAACAGCTGCCCCCGGAAACATACTTGATACTTCGTCGACAGGATCGACATCGACGACCGCACCGGTTGTCAGCAGCACAAGAAAAGTTCATGTGGAGTCGCCGGAAGGAGCTGAGGCATATCTTGACGGAATGTATGTCGGGATAGCTCCGATATCATTTATCAAACCGGCAGCAGGTTCGCATGTCATAACACTCTCAAAGAGCGGATACAAGACCAAGAGTTACACGATAGCAGTAACTGACGACGATAATGACCTTACACTGTCGTTTTCGGAGATGATCCCGGAAAATGAAGAATAAAGGTGATCAATGAAGAAGTATTTACAAAACCGTGAAAACCGCATTACGTTATTTTTCTTTCTGATCACGATGATCGTGGCGACAAGTCCGCTCGTTTCAAGGTATTGCATCAACGGACATGACCTTGAATATCATCTGCTTCGCATCGAGAGCCTCAAGGAAGGTATACGGATATGGCGTCCGTTCATGAAAGTCAACACGCTGTTCTACGGTGGAGCAGGCTATGCAAGCTCGCTGTTCTATTCGGATATCCTGCTTCGCGTACCGGCACTTCTGAGAGTATGTCACCTCAGTATCGGAAAGAGTTTTCATATATATACCGCAATGGTATTTGTACTGACTTATCTTTCGGTGTTTTACTGTGTATGGAAGATGAGCCTGTCCAAGTTTGCCGCAACAGTCGCGGCAATACTTCTGACCCTTTGTCCTTATCATATGGATGATATGCTTGTTCGGACCGCATGCGGCGAGACGACGGCATTTATATTCCTGCCTTTTGCGATATACGGCATATTCAATATCCTGTATGAGGAAATGGATAAGCCGTGGGTATTCGGATTCGGTTTTGCCGGACTGATACTTGCACATCCCGCAACGTGCGTTCTGACAGTTTGTATAGGACTTGCTGCTTTTCTGATAAAGATCAAAGTGTTCATAAAAGAGCCGAGGATATTTGCGAAGATGTGTGTTGTCTCAACCCTTGCATTGCTTGTTACCGCATTTCACTGGGTACCGATGCTCGAACAGTTTTCGTCGGCACAGTTTTATGTTTCAAATAACTGGACGGACCTTCTTGATTCATCAGTCGGTTTTTCACAGATCGCATCGACGACTTTTCCGTGTGTAGGATTTGTTTTGTTTGCGCTTGCCATGCCAAGGCTGTTCATGTCGCGCAGGGATTATCCCATACTCGGCTTCGTGGATATGATGCTCTTTGCAGGAGTCGTATTTGCTGTGGGAGCATCAAATATCATGCCGTGGGAGCGGGTTGCCAAATACTTCGGATTCCTGCAGTTTCCGTGGAGAATGTTCCTTATTACGAGCGTGCTTTTTGCAATGGCTGATGCGATAATACTGAAGCTGTTTCTCGACAGGATCTCTCAGGAAAAAAGAGGATTTGCGTTTGATCTTGCACTTCTTACCGTTATCGCCGTAACATCATTTCTTGCGATAGAACATCAGAATGAGAATTCGATGGGATATTATGATTACAGTGATGACTACTACAGTTACAAGCCGTTTACGGCAAACGTCATAGCGGGAGAGTGGCTGCCGGTAACCGTTACGGAGCCTGAAAAGCTTGTCAATGCAAGTGAGCATATGATCTTTGATGATAAGACCGAATGCACATTTACAAGGGACAGGGCTAAGATCGTTGCCAATATAAGTAAAAATCATGAATATGTCGATGTGCCGTTTATATATTACAAAGGCTATAAAGCCGTGATCACGGACAAGGACGGAAACAGCAGCAAACTTGAAGTTACAGGAGACGGAGTCAACGGATTGTGCCGCGTACAGCTTGCCGGAGCGACCGGAACTCTTATCGTGACATATGCGGGAACGATATTACAGTATGTATCATGGGGAATATCTATATTGTTCCTGATACTGATATTCGACCTTGTATATCTGAAGAGCAAATACAAGAAAAGACTGAAGCTGAGGGCTGCGGCAGCGGGCGCGAACCTCGGAAAGATAGCATGCCTTATCATCGCATTTCTCGTATCCGGATCGTTATCCGCCTGTTCCGCCGCGAACGTATCCAATATGGCAGGTTACACGGATCCGAATGAAGTGATAGATTATTTAAACTACAGAAACGGAACCGGTGAGGATGATTTTGACAAGGAATCCGAGGATCTTAAAAGAGTAAATTACAGTCATAAGGGATACGATAAGGACGCAAGCAGCTACGCCGTTGTTATTGATGAATCGTCGGGCGAAGAGGTCATATCCGTAGTACCGATAGACGATGAGCTTACGATCGGAGAAGAGATCCCGGTATCAACCGGATTGTACGCAAAGCTTCTTGATGAAGAGGTTGCGGGCGTACTTGCAAGATACAGGACCGACAGTCTGAGGGACAGGGTCATGTATGAAACGGATGCACTTCTGTGTCTTGAGGTGTTTCCGGAAAAAGCAAAAAGATACGGCATAGAGAAGGTTGCAACGCAGCTCGGATCAGATATTATGAACATTCCGGAAACCGGGATAGATGATATACTTGATCAGTATAACTGTGCCGCGGTACTTGCCAAGGCAGCATATGTGATGCCTGAGTGGGACATGGCCGAAAAGGCTTCTGAGGATGCGGAAGAATATTTTAAACAGGCCGAGAGCGTGACCGCAGAAAACGACCCTGTTGCATCAAGACTCTGGGCGGCAGCTGAGCTGTACAGGCTGACGGGGAGCAGGACATACAGATCGGTAGTAGATGCCATAGCGATGGATGTCATAACCGAAGGGTTTTCATATGAGGAGCCGGGATTTTACGGACTGTTTGCATATCTGATGAGCCCGCATCAGACCAACTACAATATATGCACGAGTATAATGAACGTGGTGTTCGATGAGTCCAACGCACTTATCAAAGAGCCGATAGATGCACAGTTTTACGATAAGAGACTGGATGATAAGACAAGGCAGAATGATGAGAGCGCCGCTCTTCGAATGATGTCAGAGGCTTATCTTGTAACGATGACCAACTATGTCAGTGTCAGCGTTGAATACAGAGGGTTTGTGGAAAACAGACTGAATTACATATACGGTGCTAATCTTTCAGGGGTTGATTTTACCGATGAAGACGAAGTATTATGTGATGCACCGAAACTGTTCGTACTCACAGGATTAGTATAGGTAACGGGTCGACGTTCCCCAAAAAGAATAGTATAGAAGGGAAAAGATATGAAGATTGTTGTATTGGCAGGTGGACTCAGTACAGAGCGTGACGTATCGCTCGTCAGCGGACGCGGGGTGTATGAAGCCCTTAAGTCAAAAGGCCACAAAGTTATATTGCTTGATGTATTCTTAGGATATGACGGGGATCCGGACAGCGTGTTTGATATTGATATCGACTGGGCGGAAATGGTAGCGCCGGTGTCGGAACATGCGCCTGATCTTGACGAGGTAAGAAAACAGAGAAAAGACGGAGGCAGGGTATTTTTCGGACCGGGTGTCATAAGCATATGTCAGTCGGCTGATATCGTGTTCATGGCGCTTCACGGAGACTGCGGAGAGAACGGCAAGATACAGGCAGCTTTTGACCTTCTCGGGATCAGATATACCGGAACGGATTCATTTTCATCCGCGCTTGCGATGGACAAGGCGATAGCCAAGCTGCTGTTTGAAGCTTACGGAGTATCAACTCCGAAAAGCTATATGCTGAAGAGTGCGGATGATGATTACAGACCGGAGTTCCCCTGTGTTGTCAAGATATGCAACGGCGGATCGTCGGTCGGAGTATATATAGCAAATGATGAGGCACAGTATCAGAGCGCGATAAAGGATGCGTTCAGATATGAATCCAGGGTAATGGTCGAACAGTATATAAAAGGAAGGGAGTTCACGTGTTGTGTCATAGATGGACATGCTCTT
The DNA here is from genome assembly GCA_017620345.1 of Lachnospiraceae bacterium. Next base: position 9,935 of record JAFZQP010000056.1, on the reverse strand, counting down.
CCCGTAGTTGAGATCGAGCCGAAAGAAGGTTTTTATGATTACAAAAACAAATATCAGGCGGGCTCGACGATAGAAACATGTCCCGCAAAGCTGTCCGAAGATGAAACGACAAAGATCAAGGCCGAGGCCGTAAAGGCATATAATGCACTCTCTATCAGGACATATGCGAGGATGGATTTTATAATGAATGATAAGGGAGAGGTTTACTGCCTTGAAGCAAATACTCTTCCGGGCATGACTCCGACCAGTCTGATCCCGCAGGAGGCAGCGGCAGAGGGAATGTCGTATGCCAAACTGTGTGAATACATCATCGATCTGTCGATGAAGAAGTGGACATGATATGCGTAACATGACTATAGAAGCGATAGCTGAGGCTGTCGGAGGAAGAATAGAAAACGGTGCAAGGTCCGATATGACCAAAGAGGCAACAAGTGTCGTCATTGATTCGAGACAGATCGAAGAAGGCGGGATCTTTGTTGCGACGAAGGGCGAGAGGGTCGACGGTCATTCTTTTATCGATCAGGTATTTGAAGAAGGGGCCCTTGCCGTAATATGCGAAAAAGAGCCGGACAAGCCGAAAGGATGCTGTATCGTAGTTGAGGACAGTTTTGCTGCACTTCGAAAACTTGCCGAATACTACCGAAGACAGGTATCGATAAAGGTTGTCGGCATAGTCGGAAGCGTAGGCAAGACAAGCACCAAAGAGATAGTCGCATCCGTTCTGTCGGCGCATTATGAGGTCGCAAGGACGAAGGGAAACTTTAACAATGAGGTTGGTGTCCCGCTTACGATCTTTGATATAAGAGACGGTCATGAAGTGGCTGTTATAGAAATGGGGATAAGTGATTTCGGTGAGATGGAAAGACTCGGACAGATAGTGCGTCCCGATATCGTGATATACACGAACATAGGTCCCTGCCATCTTGAATATCTGCATGATCTTGACGGAGTGTTCCGTGCCAAGACGGAACTGATCCCATACATATCTCCGACCGGTACCATAGTGATAAACGGTCAGGACGAAAAGCTTGCCGGTATTGATGAAAAACTTGCGGGCGGACGTAAAGTTATCAGATACGGCAAGGAGTCCAAGAGAGATGATGTGTATGCATCGAATATAGAAAACCTCGGACTTGACGGATCAAAGTTTACGGCTAATTTTCCGGACGGAAGTCACTACGATATGACGGTCCCGCTCCCGGGTTACCATATGGTCGATAACGCGATAGCCGCGGCAGCAGTGGGATTTCTGATGGGGCTTAACCTCGAGGAGATACGAAGAGGGATGTCCGGAGCCGAACAGTTATCGGGAAGAGGTCACATCATCCACGGAGAAAGATATACGATAGTCGATGACTGTTATAATGCCAATCCGAAGTCGATGTGTGCCGCTATAGATACGCTCGGATATGCCGTCACGAGAAAGGTCGCGATACTGGGCGACATGTTTGAACTCGGAGAGGAATCGGATAAGCTTCACGGTGATGTCGGTGACTATGCGGCATCGGGTCCGGTTGACTCACTCATATTCGTGGGTTCGGCAGCAAAGTTCATGTATGAGCATGCAAGACTTCACGAAGACGTTGAAATAAGGTATTATCCTAATAAGGAACTTCTGATCAAGGCGTTGTCGGACGGCCCGGGAAATATACTGCAGGACGGCGATACGATACTTGTAAAAGCTTCACACGGAATGGGATTTTCGGAGATAGTGGAATTTTTGAATAAATGACTGCAATGACAAAGGAGAGATAATATGGCATTTCGTATCTTTACGGACACAGGAGCAAACATAACGGATAAAGTCAGGGAGCATTATGATATCACTTCGGTCCCCCTTACGCTCATAATGGAAGGAGAGGAATTCCTGTTCACGAAAACGGAAGGGTTTGATTATGATGATTATTATCAGAAGATCAAAGACGGAATGAGTGTTTCGACATCACAGGTAAATCCCTCACAGTTTAACGAGGCTTTTAAGCCGGTACTGGAAAACGGAGAGGACGTACTGTATATCGGACTGTCGGGCGGCGTCACGGGATCGATCAATTCGGCCAAGATCGCGGCAGCTGACCTTATGGAGGAATTCCCCGACAGACAGATCAGGATAGTCGATTCTCTCGGTGCATCCCTCGGTGAAGGCATACTCGTTGTCGAGGCAGCCGAGTGCAGAAATAAGGGAATGAGCCTTGAGGAAACCGCCGACCGTATCGATTTTCAGAAATACTGTATGTATCAGGTGTTTGTTGTCGACGATCTCAAGCATCTGAAGAGAACCGGAAGGATAAGCGGCGCACTGGCATCGATCGGAACCATGATGGATATCAAGCCGATCCTCAAGGGAGATACGGAAGGCAAGATAGTCGTTGAATGTAAGGCAAGAGGCCGAAAACAGGCGATCAAGGCCCTTGCGGAAAAATACAGGGACCTCGTTGTAAATCCCGAAGAGCAGATAGTCGGCATATCATACGGAGGAAAGCGTGAGGATGCGGTGCATCTTGCCAATCTCGTATCGAAGATCGCAGAGCCGAAGAAGATATGGATGGTAGCCCATGAACCCGTGACGGGAGCCCATGTGGGACCCGGAATGCTGGCACTGTATTTCAAGGGCGCTGATGACGTAAGGGCTTTCTAAACATGCTTAGATTTATCATTTGTGTACTCATCGTTATATTTGATTTTATCATCATGGTACCGATAGAACTCGTGGCTTTTATCATCGGGCTGTTCTCAAAAAGCGCCAAGGATGCGTATATGAGAGTGATGATGAACATGATCTTCTCCGTCGTCAATTTCTTTACGGGTGCAAAGGTTAAGTATATCGGCCTTGACAGGATACCGGCAGGGGAGCCTGTTTTATATGTTGCGAATCATGAGAGCTTTTTTGATGTTCTCCTTACGCTTCCGAGACTGCCCGGATATATATGCTTCATAGCCAAGACGCAGTTTGCAAAGATCCCGATCTTTTCACAGGCACTGTACCTGTACAACACGCTGTTCATAGACAGGGATGATATCAAACAGGGACTTGCAACGATATTGAAAGCGATAGAAAACGTGAAGGCCGGGATGTCTGTGTTCATCTTTCCGGAAGGCACGAGAAGCCGTGACGGAAATATGGCGGAATTCAAGGAAGGCAGTATGAAGATCGCCACCAAGAGCGGCTGCCGTATCATCCCCGTTGCAATAAGCAATGCAGCCGATGTGTTTGAAAAGCATTACCCGAAAGTCAAACCGGCAAAAGTTGTGATCGAATTCCTCGATCCGATAGATCCGGCGTCATTTGATAAAACGGAGCAGAAGCATCTTGGCAGGAAATGCCATGATCTGATAGAAAAAACAAGAAACGAAAATCTCGAAAGGTATTGCGGTTAGCACATGTCAACGGTCGGAATAAACTATCCGGCCGTCTGCTATCGTATACCTTATCTTTCCTTCAAATGTGCATCCAATGAACGGTGAATTGGATGATCTTGACCTTGTGGTGACATATTCCGTCTTCTCATCCGGTGATATTATCACGATATCGGCAGGAGCTCCGACCGAGAGGGTTCCGGCATTAAGCCCGTACAGCCTTGCAGGGTTAAGGCTCATCAGCTCGAATAACCTGCCAAGGTCTATTATATCGCGCTGCACCAAAGTCCGGTAAGCAAGCAGGAATGATGTCTCAAGCCCTATGATGCCGCTTGGGGCATGCGCAAAATCCACATTCTTTTCTTCAACGGAATGCGGAGCATGGTCAGTTGCGATGATATCGATCGTCCCGTCGGACAGTCCTTCCCATATAGCCTCACGGTCTTCATCGGTCCGAAGAGGGGGGTTCATCTTGGCAAGAGTGCCATGAACCGATACAGCCGAATCGGTAAGTGTAAAATGATGCGGAGTTGCTTCCGCGTGGATGTTACGGTTATCTCTCCTGGCACGACGGACTGCCTCAACACCTTCTGCGGTACTGATATGCTGGATGTTCAGCTTAACATCTGTTTTTGCCGCGATCGCAAGGTCGCGCTCTATCATACTGATCTCAGCCTGCCTGTCAGAACCGGTAAGTCCGAGTGAAGCCGCGGCAGGTCCGGAATTGACCCCGTTTTCTTTGATATATGCGGGATCTTCTTCATGAAGAGAGATAGGGACACCGAGTTCCGAGATTTTCTCAAAAGCTCCAGAGAGCAGCTTTTCATCGGTTATCGGCTTACCGTCATCCGTAAATCCCACGGCACCTGCGTCAAGAAGGGCACGGTAGTCGCAAAGTTCCTTCCCGCCCATTCCTTTTGTAACTGTGGCACATGTGTATATATGGATCGGCTCTTTTGCGGCACGCTCCAGGATATCCCTTACGATATCGGGATCATCTGCGGGCGGGACCGTATTTGCCATCATGACAACGGAGGTAAATCCGCCGGCCATGGCAGCTGCTGCGCCGGTATGTATATCCTCTTTGTGGGTCTGCCCCGGATCCCTGAAGTGAACGTGAACGTCAACAAATCCGGGACCTGCGATAAGACCGGTCCCGTCTATAACGGTGTCTTTATGATCTTCTCCGAAGGTCCTTTTGAATTCGTCTTCCGATACGATCTTTCCGTCTGCTATGAATATATCTGATATCTCGTCACGTGAGTTTTGCGGATCGATGATATGAATATTTTTTATTATCAGATTTTCCATAAAATTTTACACAACCGTTTGTATACAAAAAACAATAATATCTTGAAAAAACCGCATAAAAAGGCTATACTTTATTTAAATTGGATGATTATGTCCGTTTATAATATGTTTATATGAAAATCAAGGAAAAAGCAACAATTATTTCACAGGAATGCCTGTGTGACGGTGTTTACTCGATGCGGATCATGACAAGGGCCGCAAGATACGCATGTCCGGGGCAGTTCCTGTCGCTGTACTGCAACAGTGATTCAAGACTTCTGCCAAGGCCGATCAGCATATGCGAGATCGAAGACGGACAGGTAATACGGCTCGTGTACAGGGTCGCAGGAGCCGGGACGGATGAGTTCTCCCGAATGAAGAAATGGGATACGATCGATATAATCGGACCTAACGGGAACGGTTTTTTTGCGGCATCCGGCAGTGTGGATGAGACTGCAAGGGCGCTTCTTATCGGGGGAGGCATAGGGATACCGCCGATGGTAGAACTGGCTAAGCAGCTTAAGTGCAGTGTAACGACTGTTGCGGGATACAGAAGCAATAAAGACATGTTCCTGACCGGAGAACTTTCCGAACATTCGGAACTGGTCATAGCAACCGATGACGGAAGCTGCGGGACCGCAGGGACTGTGATAGATGCGATAAACGAAAACGGCATAACCGCGGATATCATATTTGCATGTGGACCGCATCCGATGCTGCGGGGAGTCAAGGAACTGTCGGAGAAGATGAACATACCCGCATATATTTCCCTTGAGGAGAGAATGGCGTGCGGAGTTGGTGCGTGCCTTGGCTGTGTATGTACTACGACCGGTATAGATGATCATTCGAAGGTAAACAATGCAAGGATATGCGCAGACGGTCCGGTATTTTCCGCATCGGAGGTGAAGCTGTGATGGATATGTCGGTAGATCTGGCAGGTGTCAGATTAAAGAATCCGGTCATGACTGCTTCCGGGACATTCGGTTCGGGAATGGAGTATTCCGAATTTGTTGACCTGAACAGGCTCGGAGCCGTTGTAACAAAAGGTGTTTCCCTGACTCCGTGGCCGGGCAATCCGACACCGAGAGTCGCGGAAGTATACGGAGGGATGCTCAATGCCATAGGGCTTCAGAACCCAGGAATTGATACTTTTATCGAGCGCGACCTTGAGTTTTTAAAGAACTACGACGTGGCTGTCATTGTTAACGTCTGCGGGAAGACGGAGGAAGAATATGTGGCAGTCGTTGAAAGACTTGCGGACACGAATGCCGATCTTCTGGAGATAAATGTCAGCTGCCCGAACGTGAAGGAAGGTGCAATAGCGTTCGGCCAGGATCCGAAGGCACTTTCGCACATAACGAAAGAGATCAGGAAAAAAGCTAAACAGCCGATAATCATGAAGTTGTCACCGAATGTTACGGATATCGCCCTTATGGCAAAGGTATGCGAGGAGTCCGGAGCAGATGCGGTATCACTTATAAATACGATCACGGGAATGAAGATCGATGTAGACAGGAGATGTTTTGCTCTCGCCAACAGGACGGGAGGCCTGTCCGGACCGGCGATCAAACCGGTGGCTGTCAGGATGGTATATCAGGCGGCACATGCGGTATCCATACCGGTGATAGGAATGGGCGGAATATGTACAGCATATGATGCGCTGGAGTTTATAATGGCAGGGGCTGCGGCAGTCGCCGTGGGAGCCGCAAATTTTACCGATCCTTATACTACGGTCGAAGTGATCGAGGGGATCGAAGAATACATGAAAAAAAACAATATAGGATCTGTAAGTGAGTTGACAGGATGTGTTTTAGATTGGAGGTAGGTATCTATGATGCAGATAGGTGGGATCGATAATCTTGTAATGAAGCAGGTAACACTTCCGGAACAGCCGGGACAGGAAGACCGGAAGATAAATACGGGACAGACCGAGAACATTAAGCTTCCGGAGACGGAAGAGAAGAAGTCTGCCGTACAGTCTGATAATGATGAGGCTGCGCGTTCGGTATACGGTGATGTCGTAGGCAAATCCACGGACGGAGATACAACACGCGTCAAACAGGACGCCATGGAGGCTCTTGAGACCGGAATGGTATTTGCAAAGGATGAAAAAGAGGGCAACCTCATGGAATTCAATCGCGACCAGTTGTCCATCATGCTTGAGAAGGGTGATATAACAGATAACCAGTACAAGCATGAGATAACAAGACGTGATGAGATCATGGAGAAGGATGAGAAGTCCGCTTTTGCAAAGAGCAATGCCGATATGATCGAAAAGCAGAGAAAAGAAGCCGAGGAGAAGGCTAAAGAGGCCGCCAAGGAGAGACTCCAGGAGATCCAGAACGGCGGTAAGAACAAGGAAGAAGCTGCCAAAGCCGATGATGAGAAGAAGGCAGAAGATAAAAATGCAGAAGATAAGAACGCAGTAAACAAGATAGCCGAAGATAAGAAGGCTGAAGAGAAAAAGGAAGAAGAAAATCCCAATCTTCAGAAACTTGAGAACGGCATGAACATGCTCGCAGGAGCAAAGAAGGGACTTCTCATAGAGGAAGAAGCGGTTGAGAACGCAGCCGAAAACGGCAGGAGCGATGTGATAGATCAGATTCTCAATCCCGAAGACGGAGGAATGAAGGTCGTCATCAGGTGACCGCCCCATGAAGATCGATTCTTATGCCAAGATCAATATCGGGCTCGATGTGATACGACGTCTTCCTAACGGATATCACGAAGTCAGGATGATAATGCAGACGCTGGACCTTTCAGATGAGCTTGTCATTGAGAGGACGGATAAACCCGGTATATTTATCACGACCGACAGGAGCGATATTCCGGTAAATGAGGATAATCTGATATACAGGGCAGCAAAGCTGCTGATGGATGAATTTGATCTTCCCGGAGGACTCAGAGTTAAACTTACCAAGAACATTCCGGTAGCCGCAGGACTTGCCGGCGGGAGTGGGAATGCGGCGGCAACGCTTAAGGCGGTAAACGAACTGTTTGACCTTGGTCTTACGAGACAGCAGCTCATGGACCGCGGCGTTAAGATAGGTGCTGATGTTCCGTTTTGTATAATGGGAGGATGCGCATTATCGGAAGGCATCGGAGAAGTGCTGACGCAGATCCCGCAGATCCCGGAGTGTGTGATAGTTCTTGCCAAGCCACCGGTCAGTGTATCAACGGCTTATGTATATAACCATCTCCGGCTTGACGGAGATGATCATCCGGATATCGATGCGATCATAACCGCCATCAGGGACGGTGATATCGATAAGATGGCGCAGAGTATGGGTAACCTGCTTGAGAGCGTGACCGGACCGGAACATCCTGTCATAGGACAGATAGAAAGAATAATGACAGACAGCGGAGCAGCTGCTTCGATGATGAGCGGTAGCGGGCCTACGGTATTCGGGATCTTTAAGACCGAAGAACAGGCAGAAGATGCATACCGCAGACTTAAAAAATATGATGATTCATTGGAACTGTTCATAACAAGGAGATCTGATGGACGAGCTTAGACTGCAGATGAATATGGATGAATATCTCCCTCTTCGTGATGTAGTGTTCAATACGCTCAGACAGGGGATACTTACCGGTGTGCTCGAGCCCGGTGAGCGTCTTATGGAGATACATCTCGCTGAAAGGCTCGGAGTCTCCAGAACACCTATCAGGGAAGCGATCCGTATGCTCGAACTTGAAGGACTGGTCACAATGGTCCCCAGGCGAGGAGCGGAGGTTGCCAGGATCAGCAAGGACGATATAAGAGATGTTCTTGAGGTAAGACTTGTGCTTGATTCACTTGCAACTAAGCTTGCTTGTAAGAGAATAACAGAAGACCAAAAGGATGAACTGAGGGCAGCTGCAGAAGGGTTTGTCGAAGCAACGAGATCCGGAGACGTTACGCAGATAGCACAGGCGGATGTGCGATTCCACGATGTCATCCTTGCGGCATCCCATAACAAGAGACTGGTCCAAATGGTGAATAATCTCGCTGAGAGGATATACAGATACAGGCTGGAATACATCAAGGATTCGGCCAATCATGCAAGACTCATAGAGGAACATGCGAGGATAATGGACTGCGTGATCAGGAATGATGCGGACAATGCGTGTATCGCAGCCGAGATCCATATCGTCAATCAGGAAAATATAATGTTAAATTAGCAGGTAATTTAATGGATAAAGATGTTTGGGTATCTGTTGCGGGACTTCAGTTCGGCGACAACCCCGCCGGAGACAGGATAGAGATAATGACCCCCGGCAGTTATTATAAGAAGAAGGATCATCACTATGTTACGTATGATGAGATAGAGGAAGGTACCGATGCGGTCACAAGGAATATCGTCAGATTTGACGGAAGCATGCTGACCATCAGTAAGCGCGGGTTTACCAACGTTGAGATGATCTTCGAAAAGAACAAGAGAAATATGACGAATTACGTCACTCCCTATGGGACCCTGATGGTTGGAATCGATACCGACAGGATCGATATCAGGGAGAGCGATGATGTCATTAACATAGATATAGATTATGCACTGGATATCAATTACGAGCATTTGGCAAATTGTAAGATCCAGATGGAGATCAAGAATTCCGCTTCCATGTAAAGCGTAAGAAGGAGTAGACAGTGAAAGTCAGAAAAGCCATCATCCCGGCAGCGGGCCTCGGAACGAGATTTCTTCCGGCAACGAAGGCACAGCCGAAGGAAATGCTTCCCATAGTGGATAAACCTACGATACAGTTCATAATCGAGGAAGCTGTAGCAAGTGGGATCGAGGATATCATAATAGTCAGCGGACGAAATAAGAGATCGATAGAAGACCACTTTGACAAGTCGGTCGAACTCGAACTTGAACTTGAAAAGAGCGGCAAGACCGATATGCTTGACATGGTGCGCAAGATATCCGATATGGCGAACATCCATACCATCAGGCAAAAGGAACCGAGAGGTTTGGGACATGCCATATATACGGCCCGCCACTTTATCGGTAACGAACCTTTTGCGGTACTGCTCGGTGATGATGTTGTCGTATCCAAACAGCCATGTCTGGCACAGATGCTGGAAGTATACAATGAGTATCGGACATCTGTACTCGGCGTTCAGAAGGTAGCTCATGAGGCTGTCAGCAAATACGGTATCGTTGACTGCAAGAAAGTGGATGACAGGGTATACAAGGTCCATGATCTTGTAGAAAAGCCGAACATAGATGAAGCACCGTCGGACATAGCGATACTCGGCCGGTACATCATCACTCCCGATATTTTCGGATATCTTGAAAATCAGGATGCGGGGT
>JAFZQP010000055.1 GCA_017620345.1 Lachnospiraceae bacterium | reverse complement strand
GTGACTGGAGTTCAGACGTGTGCTCTTCCGATCTCCTGTGACAGGCTCAAACTGATACTTGTTTGTAAATGCCGCACTGCGCCAGCCAAGATCTTCAATATTCGTAACCGTATCCTCAGTAGCGGTGCTTCCGTTCTCGCCATTATCATATCCGGCTGTTACCGTCGTAGGTACAAGGTTTCCGTTTCCGTCATCGCCAATGACAACAGTGATATGATACTTCCTTGCATCATACTTGATGCCGTTTACATCGTAATATACATTACCGTCACCGTCTGTATGCTTAAAATCATTCAATACCTTACCCGAAGGAAGTTCGTTAGGCATTTGTTCATAGATCGTGTACTTATATGTACCCTTTGCGTCTAAATTAGCATACTTGAGTGTTGTGAAGAACGCAGATCCAAGTCCTCCTGGGGTATCTTTGGATATTGTTATAGACTTCGGCTCCCTAACTTGTTCTGAAACTGTGTTGTTTTCAACACGTCCGCCAACAAGCCAGAATGAGAACGTCTTTGTCGGAAGATCTGCTATTGTCGATTCATTCACAAATGTCTTCGTAGCACCAAACGTGATCTCTCCGGACGCACCATACTGGTTTGTGATCTTTGCACGTCCGTTATCAGGCTTGGTGTATACACCGTCATAAGGATTGATAACAGTAAGGGTATCCTTGCCATCTTCGCTTATGATCGATACGTCAAATTCTTTCCTTGGCTCGGTTACTCTTATATGTTCCTTACCTCTGACAACATAGTATTTCTCTTTGGTCTCCTCATCCGTCTTCTCTACTATGTTTTCTTCTTCAACAATATAGTGGTATGTCTTGCCGATATCATCCTTGGTGTATACCAGCTCACCAAACTGGAAGTTTCCATCAGCATCACTGTTTACTGAAAGATTAGCTCCGCGGCTTGCAAGATTACTATCCTTCACACCTGTGAAAGTACCTGTTCCTGCTTCAGAATACAGCCTGAAACTGAAGCTGGTGATATCGTCTTTATTACTTGTGATATAATTCTTGACACCATAAACCGTTGTCTTACCGGGCTTGGGCTCGGGTTTCTTGTATCTGTTATAGAACTCAACAGGCTTCTCCTGCCACTCTACGCAAGGAGGATTACCGGTCTTATGAATGTTATCATCAAGATACTTAACTTCATACGGAAGTGTCTTGGTAACCCCGTCAACTGTAGTTGTGCATGAAATCAGTTTATAATAATCGGAATCATTTGCTTTCCAAACATGAACAAATACTTTGACATGGCGTTCAAAACTCTCATTCTCAAAGCCGTATCCGTAATCATAACCTTCAGGAAGTGTTACATCCCTGTTCTCGGTGATCTTATACTTATATATTGCCGTCCTGACACGACCACCATAGTAATATGTATTCCACGGCATGCCCTGTCCGTTGGGTGCTAAAATATCATAATAATGTTTGATCCAAAATTGCTCTGTTTCTTCAGCGCCATCCGCAAATGCCTGTGCAGTTGATAACTTAACTTTTCCGAATGAAGCTTCCTTAACTGCATCTCTTGAGGAAATAGACACCTTGGTCGATCCGTCAGGCATTCTGGGAGTCTGGCACATAGCGGTATATCCATCATGAACAGGATCATACTCAAGATCAAACTCAAACGTAGCATCTGCCGGCCATGTTGTCAGTGCTTTAGAATAATCCGGCTGTGAATCATGAGTATCTTTCTCATCAAATACATACTTCTTAACCTTAAGCTCGAACTCTACATCTTCCTGAGGTGTAGTGTTATTAAACAGAACAGCCGTGTTTGCGCCGTCTGTAACATCCCCGGTAAGGGCATTGTTCAGATCGGTTTTAAGATATACCTGTTTACTGTCTATTGTGAGGGCAGTACCGACTTTCTTAACGACAACCTTGACAACATATTGTCTTTCGTCAAGAGTGTACCCAAACATATCAGTACCTTCTTCTTTGATAAGATACCAGCGGGTTGCTGTCCCGCCATCCTGGCTTATTGTATCTGCCGGATATGTTATTGTATCAAATGTGATACCCTGGCCGTTATTCTGCTTCTCCTGAAGTTTATTGCCCTGGTTACCGTTACTGTCGCTTTCATACAGTCCAAACTTAAACTTCTCACTACCCGAAGGAGCCGCATCATTTACGGTCTTCCTTGCATAAAGCGTGATACTTGTTCCTGTAGCAGGAGGCATATCATGATATACGCAATGCCATTCCTGACCACCTACACCGGATACCGTAGTGGCAATAACCCATCCTGCGCCCGGGCCCTGCTTGTTATCACGTGCAGCATCAGCAACATTGCTGAAATCCGAATACGGAACGAGGAAAGTACCTGAAACCGCATTATCCAGACCTGTGATCGTTGCATTATAGCAGTTGAAAATCACACGCTGACATATCTCATCTTCATTTGCATCAGCTGCGGTCGATCCGTTAAAGGAGCCTATCTGTGCTTTATACTGTTTAAGAATGACTTTATCATCGGGGATGTTGAATACTACTCGCTGCCCTTCTCCCAACTTGATAGTAAAGTCATTTGTAGGAAGCGTAGCATACTCGCCGGCCTTGAAATTGACATAGTACGTTCCCTGTCCATCACCCCTGGATGCGAAATCGAAGATCTTATTCTGGGAATCATATGCATCAGCAAAGCTGTATCCGTTAACATTCGACAACTCAGTAGACTTGGTCTTCGCATTAGTTATCATGTTTGAGACCATATTTCTAATCTCTGTCTCTGAGTAAGTTGTCGTATTAAGTTCTACATTATCTTTATTATTAGGATAAAACTTCATGTTATTTGTTTCATTAAGTTTATCCTGAGGTGTTGTAGGAAGATCCTTGTTCCTGTATACTGCATCGGGAGTTGTATATACAACATGCTTTGAGGCACCGGAAGCCCGTCCCGCATCAAATGTGATCTGAGTCGTTCCGTTATATGCACCGATTATTGACTGACCGTAATTACCCCCGCTGTTTCTCGGAGCCGCCCAGCCTGCATTATTCTCCGCATGGAACTCTCCCGCAGCGATCGTTGTCTCCAAATGACCTCTGTAGTAAACATCGTTACCGACTACGCCATACCTTGTTGCCTCACCAAGTATGGTCTTGAAAGTCTCATTGTTAGACGGAACCATCTTGCCGTCTTTGAGTGTTGCATATACAGAGAACTCCGATGCCTGGAACTCCGTACTTGCAGCCTCTACGGAAGTCTTTGCGTTAACTACTTCAATATTTATGTCAGAAGATTTAATATCTGTAGCTTCTGCTGTTGTGTTATTTTCTTCCTTGACTTCATCCTTAAGCGGAAGGTGTACGATCTTCACCTCGTCAGCTGTTTCTACTTCAAGCTTTTCTTCAAGCTGTCCGCTCTTATACTGGATGTTGATCACTACACTGCCTTCTTCGGGCTGAAGTTCAACTCTGTTGCCATTTTCATCTTTACCATAGAAGGCTATATCATAAAGAAGGACTTTATCTTCATTGATAGACGCATCTTCTCTGCCAAGGATCTCATCTGCATTTTCCGACAGTGCCTGAATATATGCTTCATAATTGTAATCCTTGGATTCGGGTGTTACCTTCGTAACGATGAACTCGGCATCATCAGGGATCGCATCAGCTCTTTCAAGCATTGCACGTACAAACACATCATCATCTTCATATGTGTATTCACGCTTTGTTGCCGGTATGCTGACAGTAAATGTCACTACACCATCTTCAACGCTCGTAACCTGAGGCTTTGCTGAGATCTCAAGTTCGTTAGCCGTAAGTATGTATGCTTTAAAGCTCTTATCACCCAGATCTTCGATCACGAGAGAACCTGTATCCTTAGTAAGACCGATGATACCGTCCTTCGCATTCTTACCGTCAACCTTGGCATCAGCTTCGCTCTCAACATACAGCTTGAATTCTGCCTTGTCAGAAAGTTCTTCAGTATCAAGTTCTACCTTGATGCTTTCATATCCTTCACCAACGATCGCATTGATCTCCGAACCGTCTCTGCCGGAAAGGACAGAAGTTTCAAGATTCTTCTCGGGGCCTACGCTCTCAACGCAGATCGTAGGATAACCGTCTTCATTATACTTATAGGAAAGGGAGACATCATATGAAGAAGTAGCAGACACTCTAAACTCACCACCCTCAAGGTTGGTGAAGTCATATCGTCCGTCAGACGTCTTATCGAGATCATCGTTAATGACCGTGTTGTACGATGCGTCCGCCGGTCCGCTGAACTCAATACGGAACTTGTCTTTCTTGGCAAGTCCGGTCGTATCTACATATATTGATATCTCATCATAGCCCGAACCGGATATACCCGAATCGGTGATCTTGAGGGTACCCTCTTTAAGCTCGTCAGCCGGCTCAAAGGTTTCCTCCTGCGCAGGCTCGCTCTCCGAAGGCTTCTCAACCTCCTGAGGCTCCTCCTGCCCTTTGATCTCCTCGGGCTCTTCGGACTCTCCCGGCCCATTAACATCTTCATCGCCGCCGGATACATCTTCGCCGATCTGCGTACCGTCATCGCCCGAATTATCTTCATCCGGAACGACCTCGATGTTGAGCTGATCCTCAGCGCCGTCGTTAGCTTCTTCAACAACATCGTTATTGACAACGATGCCGTCTTCAGTAGTAATTTCGGCAGCCATTGTGGCTACTGATGAGAATCCGGTCTCCAGTACCATTGCGATGAGTGCTATCATCGCTGTAGTAGTTCTGAACCAATTCCTTCTTTTCCTCATAATGTTTCTCCTTTTGATACCTTTCCTGGTTTCTTTAGGTTTACATAACTAGGAATGGGCATAGTTACCCTATTCCCTTACAAAATATATGACAATTATCCGCCGAAAAAAGGTTCATTTTATCGTCATTTTTTTTATAAAAATCGATCCGAAATAATAAACAAAGTTGCGCAATCGAAATTGTGCAACTTGCTATTAGCTCATATATTGATCATATTTGCTATATTATACCGGATATTTCTCGAGCGCGAATTCTCTTGCCTCATCGTATTCCATGGGCTTGCCCCAGATGAAGCCCTGGATGAAGTCGCAGTCGAGTTCCTTGAGAGATTCGATCTGGTTCTCGTATTCGACTCCCTCTGCGATGACCTCGGCGTCCATTATGTGACCCATGTAGATGACTGATTTTACGAAGTCCATGTTCATCTCGTTGCGGGTGAGATTGTCAATGAGAGACTTGTCGATCTTCACAAGGTTGATCGGCAGTTTCATCAGCGTCTCAAGCGACGTATAACCTGTGCCAAAATCATCCAACGCGATCATGATCTGATTGTCACGCAACATCCTGATGTTCTCGATCGTATGACTTCCCTCTTCCACAAAGGAATATTCGGTGATCTCGATCTCCAGACATTCAGGCGGGAATCTGACCTCATCAATGAGAGCGAGCAATTTTTCGGCGAAGCCGGCTCTTGCTATATCCTTGGCCGAGATGTTTACTGCAACCGTAACGGTATTACCCGACGAATAGCATATCTCGCGGAATTCCTGCATCGCACGGCGAAGCACAAACTTGTCTATATCAAGCACAAGATCTGACTTCTCCGCGATACTGATCAGTTCCATCGGAGGGATCCTGACACCTCCCGGAGCACTCATGCGGATGAGCGTCTCAAATCCGCGCAGTCTCTTATCCTCAAGCGTGAACTGCGGCTGGTACACAAGGTAAAAATATCCGTTTCGAAGGCTGTCCTTGATCATCCTCTCAACATAAAGCTGATGCTCAAGTGACTCCTTCATCTCATCATTGAACTGATAGAATTTCTGCGTACTTGACTTGATAGCGTAGTTCATCGCGATATCCGCACGCTTCATGATCGTATCAGCATCCGTGGATGAATCAATAAAATCAGCTATGCCCGCAAAAGCAGACAGATATATATTGGACGGAACTCCGTCCTTGTTAAGGGTTATCGTCTCTTCTATCGATTTGATAAGCGATTGAACTATGCTGTTAAAATCAGCCGATTCCGGCAGGATAACTGCATACTCGGCACCTTCGATCTTGTATGCGGCACCTTTGTCATCGAGCACAGATTTGATACGGTTAGCGACGATGGTAAGAAGCTCATCCCCGTACTTACGCCCGAGGTTTGCATTTACAGGCAGAAATCCGTCAAGATGTATGAACACGACACGTCCACGTTCGTTGAACCATATCTTCTTTCGGATGTCGCGGTCAAATCCGTATCTGTTAAGAAGTCCGGTGATCGAATCGGTGACTGCCATCTTATTGCTGTATTTGATCTGCTGGGATATGAGTGTGATCGCGATGAGGAACATTATCGCGCTGAAAGTACCCGGCGCTGTTGACAGATTGTGGCTTACGACTACCGATCTGAGCGATCCGGCTACAGACATTCCAAGTATGATGTACGACCACACGAGTCCTTTCTTTCTGTCGGTAAGTACCATGATGATACACAGGAGGCAGAGCACAACCTGTATACATCCGTTAACCGAGCTTGAGAGAAGCTTCATACTCCCGATCTCTATAACCTCGCGTACACGTGCGGCAATAAAGACCGTCGTTGCCAAAAGCATAATGCAAAATGCTACACATGCCCGGAATAAAATTGTTTTGTAGCGAAAATGTGTTAAACGCATGATCTCATCCTATCAGTATAAATATACGTCCTTGAAGACGCCGTGTACGAAAAATCTCTGCTTATTGGATCCGCTTCCCGAACAGGTAACCAAAGTGACTATGTTCGTGTCGGGATCCGGCTTGGCGGCGCATTCACGGACCGACAACTTCTGTGCTTCACGAAGATATGCCCGGTATTCCTTGAACGTCTGACAAGTATAATACATCTTGGAATCCGTATTGTCGAGATAATATGAAAAGATCTCATATCGGTATATCCCTTCAGGCCTGAACACATAAATATACGGGTCCTTGTCATATACCGCCTTGTTATTGATATAGTTCTTGAGATGCCCGAACATCGTGCCGTTCTTCATGTTATGACCGTAGAAGAAAGTATTGCGGCTCGTCAGCATCGGATCGACCTCATGGTCCATGAAGACACATCCGCTGTTGTTCTTTTGTCTCTCAAATGTATGATGGAGATAAAATTCGTTATCGGGGCCCTGTACTACCGGGTGATTGATATCGGCCCCGGGTGCATACAGCCAGCACACGTAACTCGTATTGATCTTCTCGAGGCTGTCATGATCTACCGTGATGTCCGGAAAATCAGCCCTGTTATAGTTGCGGGTAAGAGCCTTCTCTTCTTCTCCCGCCTCCTCCTGCTGCATTGCTTCTTCGGAAGGAGCTTCTTCGTCGGAAAAATCACCGTCACCCACTACCGCATACTGCTCGAGGTTTGTGTACTCGTCCTCCGCCTGCTTGTACTCAAGAGTAGTCTTGATGAGCATGAAAGCACATACAACTAAAGCAATGCTCGCTATGACAATGATTATGATCCTTCCTTTTGACATACGATAATACTATCCCAATCGAATGAAAATTACAAGTGAAAAGACAGGGGCATGGGCCCCTGTCTTGTATTAATTTAAGTACGCTCGGCCATTAGGCATTAACGATCTGTCCGAAGTCGGGCTTAAGGCTTGCGCCTCCGATAAGACCGCCGTCAATGTTGTCCTTACCGAGAAGTTCTGCAGCATTGCCTGCGTTCATCGATCCGCC
>JAFZQP010000054.1 GCA_017620345.1 Lachnospiraceae bacterium | reverse complement strand
GACACCTATCAACAAGGCAACAATAGTTTCTCCGGAAAGAACCTACAGATTCTACACGGATTCTGCAAATAATAAGCTTCCGGCATATGACTCAAAGGGTAATCCGATCAAATATTTTGTTGATGAAGATCCCATCGATGGATATCTGTCAGAGATACTTGGTTATGATATCTACAACACCAAGGGCGATATCCTGATCAGCAAGATCGATGCAGCTACAGGAAAACCTCTTGCGGGTGCTAAGCTTGCTATAATTGACGGCTCAACTCAGATTGAGCAGTGGATAAGCGGACCGAGTGCACATGTTGTTGATGCTGTTCTTACGGCAGGAAAGACATATACGCTCCGAGAGCTTGAAGCTCCTGAAGGATATGAGATCGCTCCGGACCAGACATTCACTGTTCCGGCTAACGGAAGCCCGATTACGGTAACGATGTCCGATAAGCCTATCGTAGGTTCAGTCGAACTGACGAAGGTTGATGAAGCGACAAGAGATAAGATCGCAGGTGCTGAGTTCGCATTGTACACCGAAAAGGGAGTACGCATATATGCAACCGGATCGGCCGGCAGCTACACTGTTACCAATACATCCAGCAACGGAGTATTTGCAACAGACTCTACCGGAAAACTCGTTGTATCGAACCTGCCTTATGGTACATACTACTTCAAGGAGACCAAGGCGCCTAAGGGATATGCACTGTCAACTGAGAAGAAAGGATTTACGATACTTAAGAGTGGTGTGCTTGTTACGGTTACATACACCAATACCAAGGCCGTAGGTTCTGTAAAACTTCGCAAGATTGCATCGGGCGGAAACAAGACTCTTGCAGGTGCAGTATTTGAGCTCTACTCGGCAACACCGAAGACGGCAGCTCAGGCAGCGGTATCGACGGTCTTCTCGAATGCGTACTACAGATACGGTACATACCGTACAAACTCAGCAGGAGAGATTTATATCGATAACCTTCCTTGGGATGATTACTACTTCATAGAGGTTGATGCTCCTAAGGGATATAAGATCCGCAAGGACGTAAATGGGGATGATCTTGCTTATCCGTTCACGATTGATGCATTTACGTCAGGCGAGACGGTAAATGTCGGAGATATCATTAACGAGCCTGAGGATACACCTCCGCCGCCGACACCTACACCGACGCCTACGCCTACACCGACGACAACACCTACACCGACGCCTACGCCGACCCCTACACCTACACCGACGTATACGCCGACCCCTACACCTACCCCGACTCCGGGAGTACTTGGTGAGAGAGTCAAGAAGGGTGGAGTTGTTAACGGAGTACTTGGTGTTCGTGCTAAGCCTACCAGCGGCGTACTCGGAGTAAGGGTTGGTCCTGTGACCGGAGACGCAAGCAACATAGTTCTGTGGCTGTTACTCCTTACGGCATGCGTAGCTACGATCGTAGCAACGATTGCAACAGGTAAGAAGAAAAAGACAGTACCACAAAGTAAATAAGCAGTAACAGATGAAGGGTCGGCAATGCCGGCCCTTCAAATTTTTCTTGATTTTATAAGAATATTATGTTAGAGTTGCTAAGTACGAGTTTTTATAGTTAGCCGGAGGTGTTTTATGGCAGCATTGAGGATAGTTCTTACAATTTTATTCATACTTGTGAGTGTTATACTGGCAGCGATAGTTCTGATGCAGGAAGGCAAGAGCGCAGGACTCGGTGTCATAAGCGGAGCAGCTGATACATACTGGGGCAAGAACAAGGGACGTTCCATTGAAGGAAAGCTTGAGAAGATCACCAAGATCCTTGCCGTTGCGTTCATGCTGCTTGCGATAGTGCTGAACCTGAACGTGTTCTAAGCAGTATCGGATATATTTGGGAATTGCGAGACACTCAGTATCTGGGTGTCTTTTTTTATCATCATATTGAGTTTTAAACAGATTTGTTATGGATGAGATGACACAACGGAAAAACAAAATACTGGCGCTGATGAAGGAGCCTTCCTATGTCCCGATGAAGGAAAAGGAGCTTGCTATTCTGATGCAGGTGGAGCCGGATGACAGACCGGTGCTGCGTGCGTGCCTTGATGCGCTCTTGCGCGACGGCATGATATCGGTGAGTAAGCGCGGCAAATATATGCTTCCCGAGTCGAGAACGCTGACGGGCGTATTTTCGTCGAGCGGACACGGGTACGGATTTGTTCATGTTGAAGGCATCGAGGATGATTTTTTCATAAGTGAAAAGGATACCGGCACGGCGCTCCATGGGGATACCGTGCTCATAGATCCGTATGAAGTGCCTTTCAGGGGCAAGAGAAGAAATGCGGGAAAGAGCCGTGAGGCGGTTGTCGTAGATGTAATTGAGCGGGAGACGGACCTGATCGTCGGGACATATGATGCGGCAAAAAATCATTACGGATTCGTGATACCCGATTCAACAAGGATCGACAGGGATATATTTGTACCGCTTGAGTACTCGATGAACGCCGTTGACGGGCATAAGGTTGTTGTGAAGATAACGGACTACGGTGATCAGCGCAGGAATCCTGAGGGCAGGATAGTGGAGATACTCGGGCATTCGGCCGATCCCGGGATCGATATACTGTCGATACTAAAGGCCTACGGTGTTGAGACGGAGTTTCCCGATAAGGTACTAAAGCAGGCGCAGAAGGTTCCGCAGGAGCTTCGTCCAACGGATTACAGGGGACGTGAGGATATAAGGGATCTCGATATGGTAACGATAGACGGACCGGATTCAAAGGATCTTGATGATGCGGTCAGCCTTACGATGGATGGAGATGACTACATTCTCGGGGTGCATATCGCCGATGTTACGCACTATGTTAAGGAAGGCTCAGCGATCGACAGGGAGGCGCTTGACCGCGGAACGAGCTGTTATCCTGTTGACAGGGTAGTACCGATGCTCCCGCAGCAGCTTTGCAACGGGATCTGCTCACTTAACGAAAGCGTGGACAGGCTGGCACTGTCATGTTTTATGACAATTGATAAAAAGGGCGTTATAAAGGATCACAGGTTTGCACTTACGGTCATAAACACGAATCATCGAATGATCTACGGCGATGTCGATAAGATCATAACGGATCATGATGAGACGCTGATGGAAAAATACGCCGATGTGTCGGATATGCTGATCAGGATGCATGAACTGGCGCTGCTTCTTCGGCATCGGAGAAAATCACGCGGATCGATCGATTTTGACCTGCCCGAGACAGAGATGGAACTTGATGAAAACGGGCATCCGCTTGCGATATATCCGCATGAGAGGAACAATGCGACCAAGCTTATAGAGGACTTCATGCTGGCTGCAAATGAGACCGTGGCGGAGCATTTTTTCTGGGCACAGGTTCCGTTCGTGTACCGGATCCACGAGAAGCCCGATATGGACAGGATAAGGAAACTGGCGACGTTTATCAGAAACTTCGGATACGGGATCAGGATCAAGGATGACGAGGTGCATCCGAAGGAACTGCAAAAGCTCCTGGCGGGGATCGAGGATACGCCTGAGGAGGCTCTGATCTCGAGACTGACACTTCGGTCGATGCAACAGGCGAAGTATTCAACAGAGTGTGTCGGGCATTTCGGACTGGCACTGAAGTATTACTGCCACTTTACATCGCCGATAAGAAGATATCCCGACCTGCAGATACACCGGATCATCAAGGAGCAGCTCCGCGGAAAGCTTGATGAGGGCAGGATCGAACACTATAATAAGATATTGGGTGAGGTCTGCCGGCAGTCAAGCAGGCGCGAGAGGATCGCGGTCGATGTGGAGCGCGAGGTGGACAAGCTCAAGAAGGCCGAATATATGCAGGATCATATCGGCGAGGTCTTTGAAGGTGTCATCAGCGGGATAACGAACTGGGGCATTTACGTGGAACTTCCCAATACGGTGGAAGGTCTTGTACATATATCGAAGATCGAAGGAGACTATTATTCGTATAACGAGGATACGTATGAACTCGTCGGGCGCGGTACCGGCAGGAGGTTCTGCCTCGGAACGCGTATCCGTGTTGTATGTAACATGGTCGATATCGGGACGCGCACGGTTGACTTCATTCTGGCCGACGATGTAAGTGCTCTTGATGATGATATTTATTAAACCGGTAGTTTATTTTTTATTGTATCTGTTATGTTATAATACAATCATCAACATGAAAAAAACAGAAGAAACAGCCCCTTGTCTTGATGGGTTACAGATGTTATGGGTAAGGAAAACAGTGGCATCAAACTGATCGCCAATAACAAAAAAGCATATCATGATTTTTTCATAGAGGAGAAGTACGAAGCAGGGATCGCGCTTTTCGGAACGGAGATAAAATCACTTCGCCAGGGTAAGTGCTCGATCAAAGAGTCTTACGTCGGGATTGAGAACGGTGAGGCGTTCATCTATGGGATGCATATCCCACCGTACGAGAAGGGGAACATCTTCAACAAGGATCCGATGCGGACGCGAAAGCTCCTGCTTCATAAGACGGAGACACGTAAACTCCTCGGGAAGTTGACAGAGAAAGGATATACGATCGTTCCTTTGCAGGTGTACCTTAAGGGAAGCCTTTGCAAAGTGGAGATAGGCCTTGCCAAGGGTAAGAAGCTCTACGATAAGCGTGAGAGCATCGCGGCAAGAGATCAAAAGAGGGAGGCGGAAAGAGACTTTAAAATTAGTATACGTTAGGGCTTGTACCGGTTTCGACGGGGGTCTAGAACTTAGGATAGCCATCCGCGGCCTCATACCGCGTCAACAAATGAGAACTTAAATTTAAACGCAGACAATAGTTACGCGTTCGCAGCCTAAGCGCTGCGTGTCGCCCGCATTTAGCCTACTGAGTGCGGATACGGCATCAAACAGGTAGGGAACCTCGCATGCAAAGCTTTGAGCGTGTGAGAGAACTATGAAGCTACCGGCGTTGCCGGTTTGTCATTTGTCTTGCAGCTTCGGGAATCTTTAACAAATGACTGTGATGGGAGAAATCTTAACGGAAGGGCTTTCGGACGCGGGTTCGACTCCCGCCAGGTCCATCGACCGCGAAGTACAGAACGGCTATCCAACCGCTCACTTCGCGGCTTTTAAAAATCAGTTTGCTATCATATTTTCGGAAGTTCCGCTGTCGAATCAAAATATGGAACAGGATGGTTTTTAACATCCTTATATCCAATACGGATGATCATCTTAGAAATCACGGATTTATCTATTCTGATTCAGGGTGGTCGCTGTCTCCTTGATCGAGAAGAACTGGAGATATGAAGCATCACGTTTTGGAATCTCCGGATCAGAGCAGGACCATATGGCTGCTGCTTTTTTATAAAGGCTCGTTAACTTTTCCAAATCCCTCCTTTCGGGGCGGATTTGGAAAATATCCGTCGACATACCCAATGTGTTTTAATACAATAGAGTCACAAAAGTTCCAAATGCACCCAAATGGATATCGATTTGGAAAAAAATGAGGCTAATTAGTATGATAGGTCGAATCGAAGAAAAGAAGCAGTTACAACAGCTATTAAAAGAGGAAGAGGCACAGTTTGTTGCAGTTTTCGGCAGACGCAGGATTGGTAAGACATTTCTTATAAGAGAAAGCTTTAACTATAAGTTTACTTTTCAACATACAGGCCTGAGTGATATCTGATAATAATTTTTGAAGAGTAGCCGGGAACCATTCCCGGCTATTTTGGGGTACAATAAGATTGATGTATGTAATTATCTTTGATATGTTAAAGAGCCGGTAATGGATATGGAGGGATCATGGCAAGGGAAAAGAAGATAGATATGGTCATACTCGGGCTTTTGAGTCATGAGGATCTGACGGGATACGATATCAAGAAAATGATCGATGGTGCGATCAG
>JAFZQP010000053.1 GCA_017620345.1 Lachnospiraceae bacterium | reverse complement strand
GGGTCGTAAATTACAGGGATCGTACCATGTATATGAACGATGGCAAAACCGAATATGTATCGGAGATGTTCAAAGATGAATACCTTGCGGTGTGGATGGTAGCCATAGAGGATTATTACGGCCTGGTATTTAAATAACAACATCAGATAAAGAGCAGAACATATGATAATGTTATTCTGTAAAAAGAAATATATCTGTCGTATTATCGCAGCGATCATAACCTGTATGATCCTGTGCCTGACAGGGTGCGCCGGGATTTCCGAAGAACCTGAAGTATCACAGGCTTCTTTTGTGCAGGAAACGGACCGGCAGACAGATAAGACTGATGAAGCTGATCTGACAGAAGCAGTGGAAAAAGTCAAGGAAGAAGCCAAAGAGCTGGTAAAAGAAGCCGAAGAGTTGGTAGAAGAAGCAGAAGCCCCGGAGGAAGAGGCTGACGAGGAGCAGGCAGAAAAACATGTGCGGCTCCGTCTTGAAGATTCCGGAAAGGACGTATTTGCGTTGTGGGGAAACGGGAAGCCCGATTACAGGTACGGTCCTTCGATAATGCTAAATGAAGACGGAAGTATCGATGCATGGTTTGCGTCTCCCGGCGACGGCAAGAAGGAGTATGACTGGATCACCTACAGACATTCTGACGACGGAGGAAATACCTGGAGTATTGAGAAGACTGTGCTGTCCCCGACACCGGGTACGGCAGATCTTAAATCGGTGTGTGATCCGGATGTTTTCTGCTATGACGGATACTATTACATGGGATATACGGCGACTGTCAATCAGGACGGGCTGTGCAACAGCATCTTTCTTGCGCGCAGCAAAAATCCGGACGGACCATATGAAAAGTGGGGTGCAGACGGTTGGGGATCCGATCCGGTTCCGATCGTATACTTTAACGGTATAGAGATAGGATGGGGTGTAGGAGAGCCGAGCTTTGTCCTGGTAGATGATACGATATATATGTACAGCACTGTTGATTCATTCTCGGATGTATACGGATGGGTAAGGGCGACACAGGTTCATACTGCGGATATCACGGATCCGATGTGGCCCGTTAAGCTGGAGTACAGGGGGATCGCAACGTACAGGAGTGACTGTACCGATGCTACAGGATATACATATGCCGATTCCGATTCGTGGTCGGTCGCTTATCTTGAAGACAGCGGTAAGTTCATAGCACTTACAACCAACCGGAGATTTAAGGACGACAGTTGCCTGCTGTATTATGAGTCGGATGACGGGATCGACTTTGACCGCGTATCGGAGCTTAATACCAACGTCATAAGCGGATGCCATAACTGCGGGCTCATGTCGGATAAGAGCGGACATATCAGGGATGATGACGAAAAACTCATCGGTTATGCATATGCCGGATCGGGTAATAAGAAATGGGGAGTATGGGCTACGAGGTTTGTTCCGGTACGTATCGATTATACGCAGGAGCCGGATCGGGAAGAAGATGATGCGCAGAATCTTAAACAGAAGATAAACATTGACGGATCCCTTCTCGGGGAAGGATCGATAATGCTCATGACAGACCAGCTGACATATACGACATATGTCGGTGCGGACTATGTTCCGATGAGATATTATCTTATGGATACATATAGGAGAAAGAGTTTACTGAAAGATCCCGTTGTTATAAAAAAATACGATCATAACATACTGGAGATATCGGATGACGGAAATCTTGTACCGATACACGAAGGTATCACGACAGTCACGGTAGAGTATAAGGGACTTCAAAGAGATGTATGTGTAAGAGTGCTGCCTGAGGATTGCACCGGAACTGAGATCATTAAGTTCTATCCGGTCTGCAGCAGATACGAAGTCAGCGTGAACAATCTGATCATATTGCAGGTCAGACCGATGGCGGTCTTTGATAATTATGATATTCACGAACTGTCAGGGTATGAGATAAATGCAAACAATATAACGTTCAGATCTTCGGATGAATCCGTATGCACGATAGAAAAAGACGGGACGATAACACCGGTATCAGCCGGAACGGCAGTGATCACTGTTGATGCCGATAACTGCAGATATACGTTAGATGTGTATGTATCAGATTAGTCGCCGGTTTATTCCTCTCCACTTGGCTCATCGGACGGCTCAGGCTCGGGCGCTTCGGTAGGCTCAGGCTCGGGAGTTTCAGTCGGCTCGGGAGTCGGCGTTGGTGTTGGCTCAGGTGTGGGAGTTGGTTCGGGAGCCTCTGTCGGTTCGGCAGTTACGACAGGAGTAGGAGTAGGAGTCGGTGTAGGATCCGGCTCGGAAGCCTCCGTCGGTTTCGGAGTCGGCGTAGGCGTCGGTGTGCGCGTAGGTTCCGGCGTGGGCGTAGGTGTAGGCTCGGATGTATATACCGGGGTCGGAGTAGGCGTCGGAGTGGCAACAGGAGTAGCATTGTCAACCATCATGTTCATAAGCTCCTGAAGCTTTGACGCATCTATACCGGAGCCGTCATCCATCGTGACTTTTGTGGTCTTCGGATTAGGCTTGATATAACGGACCGTATATTCACCTTCATCGCTTATACCCGGAACGGGATGTTGTACTATATATTCAAGTATCGCGCTGCATCCGGCACCGTTGTAGTGCAGTCCGTCTCCGGCATCGTATTCGCTTTTTACCTGACCGTTTGACGCGGTCAAAAGCTCTGATATATTAAGATAGAATATATGCTTTTCTTCTGCGGTCTTAAGGAGAAAAGCATTATATTTTTCTATCCATGAATTCTGAACGGTCTTTTTGTATGTACCGTTATCATTGACGGGTCCTATTGCCATCAGAACGACATTGGAATTGGGGGCCTGGTCCATGACCGTATCGATAAGATCTACAAAAGTGCTTTCATAATGATCTTCGGAAGGATCATTGATACCGTTGACTCCGAGCGCTATGTATATGACAGGGGCCTGGTGGGATGCAAGATATGATTTCAGAGTGTACTCTTTACCGGCGTTGTTAATGAACGTATTTTTTTTAAAAGAAGGATGTGAGATGCCTATCTGTGCAAGAGCCGCATCGTCATTGATGAGGCCGTAATTGACCATTGCCACGGTCCTTGAATCTCCAAGAAAAACGCATCTTCCGAGATAACCGTTTCTTGTATCTTCTTTAAGGGACAGAACAGTTGTCTCTGCAGTACTTTCAATTTTGGTTTCTTCGGAGGCTGTTTCAATGATGGTAAGCTCATCTTCTTCGCCGTCTGCGGCCGTGTCGGTATCTTTTTCTGTCTCGATCGTTAGATTGAACGGATCATCGTCTGTGTCTTTTCCGGCAGTCGAAGAGTTTTTCCTAAGCACTATAACAACAGCGATCGCAAGTATCAGTCCCGCTACAACGGAGACTGTTACTATCGCCGCTTTTTTCGAGATATGCTTTTTAATCGTCCTCAGTAGACTCTTCAGTTTGTTCTTCTGGTTCATAGGCTGTGGTGGTCGTAAAAGAAAAGATCCTAAGTGCGTTGGTGATCACAAACAAACTTGATAATGACATAGCTGCAGCACAGAGCATAGGATCGAGTATCCATCCGAATGCCTTGTAAAAACATCCTGCGGCAAGAGGAATACCGATAACGTTATATGACAATGCCCAGAACAGATTCTGTCGTATGATCTTCAAGGTATCTCTGGAGAGCCTTATTGCGTCTACGGCGGTAATAAGACTGTCCTGTATGAGTACGACGTCTGCCGCATCGACGGCTACATCCGTTCCGGCTCCGATCGCGATACCCGCATCTGCAACGGTAAGAGCCGGTGCGTCGTTAACTCCGTCTCCGATCATTGCGACCTTGCCTGTTTCTTTCAGCTTTGCAACAATGGCGGCTTTTTCGTCGGGAAGTACTTCGGAAATAACTTCATCCGGTTCTATTCCCACCTGCGCTCCTACGGCTTCGGAGTTGGCCAGTTTGTCGCCCGTTACCATGCATACGTGTATATCTTCCGCATGCAGTGCCGATATGGCTTCGCTGCTTCCTTCCTTGATCTCATCTGCGGCAGCGATGACGCCGAGCATTCCGGATTCCGATGCGAATAATGTCGGAGTCTTTCCTTCTGCGACAAGTCTTCGTATGATGGCAGAGAATTCATTGCTGTATTCGCTGTCATCTTTTCCGACAAGAGCCTGTCCTATGAAGGCCTCGCTTCCTGCGTAGACCGTGCGCTTCTGCCCCGCGATCATAAGACCGGCCTTTATTCCCTTACCGGGTATTGCTTCAAAATCGGTAGTTTCAAGTTTTTTGACGAATCTCTTTTCAGCATATGAGCATATGGCTTTTGCAAGAGGATGTTCACTTTTTGACTCAAGAGCATAAGCTATTGATAATAACAGATCCCTGTGTTCTATATCGTTTTCGGTACTGATTATATCGGTTATCTTCGGATTACCGGTCGTGAGTGTTCCGGTCTTGTCAACAACAACGATCTGTGTTTTCCCGGTGTTTTCAATGGCCTGTGCGGTCTTGTACAGTATGCCGTGTCTGCCGGCAACGCTGTTACCGATCATTATCGCGATCGGAGCCGCAAGACTGAGTGCGCACGGGCAGCTTACGATCAGAACGCTGACCGCTCTTGCGATCGAAAATGATACTCCCATTCCCGATACCATCCATATGATGAAGCAGATGACGGAAAGCAGGATAACAAAAGGTATGAAGATCGCGCATATTCTGTCAGCTGTTCTGGAGATGGCGGCCTTCCCTGATGAGGCATCGGAAACCATCTGAACTATCCTGGAAAATGCCGTGTCTGCTCCGACATTTGTTGCACGGCACGTAAGGAATCCGGACATATTGATCGTTGAAGCACAGACTGTCATGCCCGGCTCTTTGTCTACAGGCATTGATTCTCCGGTAAGAGAGGCCTCGTTAACGGCGCTTGTACCGGATTCTATTATCCCGTCAGCGGGAACACTCATGCCCGGCTTCAGGATAAATAAGTCACCGGCTTTTATCTCTTCTACAGGTACCTCCCTTTCCTGACCGTTATCAAGAAGAAGAGCTGTCTTGGGAGACATGTCGGCAAGATCCTTCACCGCGTCCGCTGTTTTGCCGCGGGTTATCTCTTCGAGTACCTTCCCGGCAAGGACGATCGTCAGGATGATGGAGCACGATTCAAAATACAGTTCGGATTCTCCGATGTATTCTGTCGAGCCTTTATAGTAGATCATGTTGATGACGGATATAACGATGCTGTATATAAACGCTGCCCCCGCTCCGAGACTGACAAGAGTATCCATGTTAAAAGAACCTCTGATGACCGGAACGAGACCGTTTATAAAGATCCTTCTGTTCAGGAATATTACGACCAGGGATAATATCGATCTGATGATAAACAGAGGGATCTGACCTATCTGATCCTGAAATAATGAGAGAAGAACAAGTATGATGGTTAAAATGACAGACAGGAATAAGACCTTCGTCATTTTCTTGTAATCGGACATAATGAAACCTTTCGGAAATGCAGCCTGCCACAATATTTATAATAAACACAAGCATTATACTACAAAATATGGTAATATTAAAGATGTTATGGTCATCCTAAAAGGTACAAGAGTAGTTTCGGGAATAGCGATAGGAAAGCTCTTTGTGTATATGCATCCCGACAAGCATATATCAAGAGCAACCGTGGAGGATACGGATGCTGAGATCCGTGTGTTTAATGAAGCACGCCTTAAAGCCATAGAACAGCTGGAGAGCCTGTATGAATCGACGGTGGCATATCTGGGCGAACTCAATGCATCGATATTCGTTGCGCAGGAAATGCTGCTTGAGGATACGCAGTATATCGGTTTTGTTGAAGATCAGATAAGGCAGCACGCATATAATGCGGCTTATGCAGTCTCTCTTGCATCGGATGAATTTTCCCGTCTGTTTACTTCGATAGAAGACAAGTATATGAGAAGCCATGTGGCGGATGTAAGAGATGTGTCGGAGAGGCTTCTTCGGATACTGTGCGGACTTGAGACCGAGATGATAGAACCGGGGGAATCCTGTATAATCGCATCGGATGATTTTAACGCAGGTGAGGTTGTCCTGTTCAACAAGGATAATGTTCTCGGGATGGCTACGATGTTCGGGTCTCCTGTAAGTCATGCGGCCATACTCGCGGGAACCATGGGACTGCCTTCGGTAGTCGGTCTGGGGCAGGAGATGCTGTCGATCTATGACGGCAGAAATGCAATACTAAACGGCATAAAGGGTGAACTCATAATCGATCCCGACAAGAGGACTCTTGAAAGGATGAAACGCAAGCAGAAGGAGTTCGAAGAACAGCAGAGGATGCTGCTTCTGCTTAAGGGCAAGAACAATATCACGAAGAGCGGTTCGTATATCAACGTGTATGCAAATATCGGAAGTACCGATGGTGCGGATATCGCGCTTGCATACGATGCCGGAGGTATAGGCCTGCTTCGAAGTGAATTCATATACATGGACAGTCCCACATATCCATCCGAAGAGGAACAGTTCCTTGCATACAAGGAGGTTCTTGAGAAGATGCGGGGGCGTAAAGTCATAATCCGCACGCTTGATCTTGGTACCGACAAGCAGGCAGCGTATTTCAGACCCGAGAAGGAGAACAATCCCGCGCTCGGATACAGAGCGATAAGGATCAGTCTGGCACAGCCGGGTATATTCAAGACTCAGCTTCGGGCTCTGTACAGGGCATCGGCATTCGGAAATCTCGACATACTGTTTCCTCTTATCATCTCCGTTGATGAGGTCAGGCAGATCAGGAAGATCATCGGGGAGGTTACGGATGAACTGGATGCGGAAGGTATAGAGTACAAAAAAGACATGAGACTCGGTATAATGATAGAGACTCCTGCTGCGGTCATGATCAGTGACAAGCTTGCAAAGGAAGTTGATTTCTTCAGCATAGGGACCAACGATCTGACACAGTACACGCTGGCCATCGACAGGCAGAATCCGAAGCTTGAAACATATTTTAACAAGATGCATCCCGCAGTTCTCAAGATGATACAGATCACCGCGGAGAATGCACACCGGGCCGGAATTGAGGTAGACATCTGCGGTGAGGCTGCCGCGGATCTTGATCATACACAGGACTTTATTGACATGGGAATAGATGCATTGTCTGTTGCCCCGAACATGGTCCTGCCACTCAGGAAGAAAATACGAGAATGTGATTAGCAGATAGGAGGGGCATTTTTACAATGAAGATCGGTTTTGACAACGAAAAATATCTTAAGACTCAATCGGAGCATATCCGGGAGAGGATAGGAAAGTTCGGAGACAAGCTTTACCTTGAGTTCGGGGGAAAACTTTATGATGACTATCATGCATCAAGAGTTCTTCCGGGTTTTGAACCTGACAGTAAACTTCGCATGCTCATGCAGCTGTCCGATCAGGCTGAGATAGTCATCGTTATTTCCGCGATGGATATCGACCGCAAGAAGATAAGGGGCGACATCGGGATAACATACGACGAAGATGTGTTGCGTCTCAAGCAGCTTTTCGAGGACAAGGGATTATATGTTTCATCCGTTGTGGTCACTCACTTTACGGGACAGGAGACTGCCAAGAAGTTCAAGGAGCGGATGAAGAAGAGAAAGATCAATGTGTACATGCATTATTTCATCGAAGGTTATCCCTCCAATATACCGCTCATCATGAGTGATGAAGGATTCGGCAAGAATGATTATATCAAGACAACGAGACCCCTCGTCGTTGTAACGGCTCCGGGCCCCGGGAGCGGTAAGATGGCTACCTGTCTGTCGCAGCTTTATCATGAGAACAAGCGCAAGATCAAGGCAGGATATGCCAAGTTTGAGACTTTTCCGATATGGAACATTCCGTTAAAGCATCCGATCAATCTTGCATATGAGGCGGCAACGGCAGATCTTGATGATGTGAACATGATCGATCCGTTCCACCTTGAAGCGTACGGTGAGACTACGGTCAACTACAACAGGGATATCGAGATATTCCCGGTCCTTAATGCAATGTTTGAGGAGATATACGGACAGAGCCCGTACAAGTCACCTACGGATATGGGTGTTAACATGGTGGGCAACTGCATCATTGATGATGAAGTATGCTGCGAGGCATCCAGACAGGAGATAATCAGAAGGTATTACACTACACTTAACAGAGTTGTCGAAGAAAAGGCAAATGAGAGTGAAGTGCTCAAGATAGAATTCCTGATGAAGCAGGCAGGTATCACTACCGACGACAGGAAGGTTACCGTTGCGGCAAATGCACGTGCCGAAAAGCTTGGTGTTCCGACTGCCGCTATCGAACTTGAAGACGGTACGATCATCACTAGCAAGACAACGGATCTTCTCGGTGCGTCGGCGGCGCTTCTTCTGAATGCGCTTAAATTTCTCGGAGGTATCGATCATGATACGCATCTGATCTCTCCGGAAGCGATAGAACCCATTGCCGAATTAAAGGTCAGATTCCTTGGAGGAAAGAACCCGAGGCTTCATACGGACGAGGTGTTGATAGCTCTTTCCATAGCATCGATATCGGATGAGAATGCAAAGAAGGCACTTGCGCAGATCCCGAAGCTGAAAGGTCTGCAGGTGCATACATCGGTAATGCTCTCACCTGCGGATATCAGAACGTTTAAGAGACTGGGCATCGAGGTAACAAGCGAACCCGTCAGAAAAGTATATAAAGAAAAAGGATGATATATCATGGATAAACCAGTACTTGTTATCATGGCTGCCGGAATGGGCAGCAGATATGGCGGATTAAAGCAGATAGACAGGGTCGATGACGAAGGCGACAAGATAATCGACTTTTCGATATACGATGCTAAATATGCCGGTTTTTCCAAGGTCATATTCATAATCAAAAAAGAAAATCTGGAGCTGTTTAAGGAAGCTGTAGGCGATGCGGTATCCGATCATATCGAAGTGGAATATGTCTTTCAGGAACTGTCTGATATACCCGAAGGAGAGCAGATATATAAAGAGCGCACCAAGCCCTACGGTACGGCTCATGCCGTCAGATCCGTAAGGAATGTTGTGCATTCCCCGTTTGCCGTGATCAACGCGGATGATTTTTACGGAAGGGAAGCATTTGTCAAGATATATGAGTACCTGGAAAGTGTTAAGGATCAGACCGGCAGATACTGTATGGTCGGCTTCAAACTCGGCAACACTTTGACAGAGAACGGATCCGTCAGCCGGGGACTGTGTACGGTCGATGAAAAGGGAGATCTTGTTGATATAGTGGAGCGGACACGTATCATAATGACAGATGACGGCGCGGCTTATACCGAGAACGGAAGTGATTATATTCCGGTTTCTTCGGATACCCCGACGAGCATGAACCTGTGGGGGTTCACTCCCGATTTTCTTACGGAGACAGATAAGGCGTTTACAAGATTTTACAAAGAGGAACTTCCTAAGAATATCGAAAAAGCAGAGTGCTATCTTCCGTTTGTCGTTGATGAGATGATAAAGTCAGATAAGGCATCGGTCAGGGTTCTTGAGTCTCATGACAGATGGTTCGGCGTTACATACAAAGAAGATAAGCAGTATGTAAAGGACAGGATCGGCGAACTGAAAGCTGCCGGTGTTTATCCTCGCTTTATGTGGAAAGATCAGACAGGATCAGTGGAACGTTAATTCATGATCATATGCCGCCACATCCTCGGAGAACTTCAGAAGAGTATCAAAAGATGTTTCTTTTGTGACCTCGCATGTTCCGTTTGACATGCATTCATACAGGTAGTGACTGATATCCTGACTGAAATGCGAATAATCTTTATAGTTGTTAAGATTGGTTATTATATCCCATCTGTCCTGGAAATAAAACATACGGACATTATCGTATTCAAGAAGTCTGTTATACGTTTCGTTCAATGCGCATATCTCGGCTGTAAGCCTTCCCCGCAGTATGCAGTCGTCCCAGTACATTATGCTGTAGGGCGGTGCGTAGAATATGAACCGGACATCGGGGCGCGCTTCTATATACGGTGTCATTGATGCCAGGAATCTGTCAACATTTCCGTAATATGTATCAAATTTCTCTTCGGGATCCGGCTGCATCAGTCTGTACGGAAGGTACGTTGCCTGTGCGACATATCTGTCGAACCGGTATCTGCCGGCCCAGCAATATGCACTGTCTGCAGAAAAACCTTCGGTGATGTTATTGATGATG
This sequence comes from Lachnospiraceae bacterium, assembly GCA_017620345.1. The sequence continues at coordinate 9,779 of JAFZQP010000053.1, read as the reverse complement.
AACTGAGGAAGGTACACGAAAGCAACCGACTTGTTCCACAGATAGTACGCATCGTCTTTTAACGTGTCGTTTTCGAGATAGTCCGGTATCGTTGTCGGATGTTCATCGGGATTGTGGAGCAGTATGTAATTATCAAGTGATATGATGACTGTTTTTGTTGAAGGTTTTAACAGGACAACATTTAAGAGCCTCGAATAATCATCAAAGTGTGCACCCTGCATGGACAGCTTTACCGTACTGTTTCCGATGACGCCGTCATCAAACCATCCGGCTTCAAAATTTTCGCTCATCGAAGAACCTATGATCGCTGTGTCATATTGCATGTTTTTGGCAACGCCGATCATCTGCCCGCGCTCGTCCGTCTCTGCCGCGGCAAGACCGAAGAAGGGTGCATGATAATGGACAAAGGGGTCTATGACAGCGGTCAGTGCTGCCAGAACAAACAATACTCCGAGAGAATATGCGATTGAACGGATAAAAAACTGTTTGCTTGTCATAGTATCAGAAATTCACATAAATAAACTCCGCGACCTCGGACAGGGAAAGTACCGACCATGTGAACAATATGACGGTCGTAAGTACCTTCCTTCCGGAAGCGGTAAAGTTATCACATCTTTCTTTGGCACAACGTGAAAATGATGCCAGCCACACTCCCAGCGCAACGAGCGCTATCCATATCGCACATCCGCTGTAAAATGTCATATTGGGAGCGGCCTTTAATATCAGCCATTGCAGGAGCTGGCATTCGGCCGGAATACATGCCGCTATGAGTGAGCTGTTAAGCGGTCCGAATCCTCCGGTAAATATACGCTTTATCATATCCATTGCCATCCCTGTACTGTCTGCCCTGAAGAATATCCATGCCAGATTGATAAAGACAAATGTCAGTATCCAGCGCAGTAAGCGGGGTATCTTTTTTGTTACGGGCGATATGAGTTTACTGATGATGATACCGATACCGTGGATCATTCCCCACAGCACAAAGTGAGTTGCGGCTCCGTGCCACAGACCGCTTATGATGAATATGAACATGTTATTGAAGTATGTCCGTATTTTTCCTTTCCTGTTGCCTCCCATTGGGATATACAGATAATTCCTGAAAAAAGTCGTGAGGCTGATGTGCCATCTCTTCCAGAATTCGGTTACGGACAGGCTCCGATAAGGCGCATCAAAGTTTTCGCACAGATCTATCCCAAGCATCAGGCAAATTCCGGATGCAAGATCACAGTAGCCTGAAAAATCAAAATATATCTGCAGAGTATATGACAGTATCGTAAGGATCGCATCACCCGAGGAAAGATTTGGTATGTTTGCATATCCCGTGTCACAGAACTTCCCGAGATTATCGGCCAGGAGAAGCTTCTTGGAAAGTCCCAGTGTAAATCTGTAGAAGCCCTTTGCCATGTTGTCATAGTCGATCTTTTTGCGGGAGCTGTCACTGAACTGAGGTATCAGATCGGTCGAAAGCGCGATGGGACCGACCGAGATCTTCGGAAAGAAGCTGACAAAGAGAGCATAGTCGAGAATGGAATATTCCATGTCAGGATTCCGGTATGTGTCAACAAGGTATGCTATCTGCGAAAAAGTAAAATAACTTATGCCAACCGGGACAACGACAGCCTTATAAAACGATGCAGAGTTCTCTGCCCCGAAAATAAGTTGCTGTATATAATCAAGATATTTGCAGTATATGAGAAGAGCGATATTTATAATGATACCTGCGGTAAGAAGTGTCTTCCGGGCTGCAGGTGATGTGCACTTTCTTATACCGAAAGTTGCTATGACATAGCAGAATGCAGCGGATGACAGCAGAGCGATGAGCCCTTTTATTCCGGGGGTAAGGAACACATAAAAATAAAGGGATGCAGCAAGAAGAACCACCTTTCCTGCTGTGTATGCCCTTCGCCCGTTTGCGATCCAATACAGGATCACGACTATCGGCAGAAATATGAATATGAACGAATAAGACGGAAGTATCATGAGACGTATTATACCATAAATTGTTGATTTATCCCTTTTTTATATCTATAATATAGCGATAAATGTGTGAAAGAGCAGAACTCTTAATTAGTTGAGGAGATTATATGGAAAATAAGGACAATAATTCCGGAAACAACAACAATAAGAATAAAAAACAGAATCAGCAGATGCTCCTGATAATCATTCTGGTATCGGTTGTTCTGTTTGTGATACTTTCTTATATGAGAACAATGTTCTCAAGCGCGACGAATCAGAAGATCACATATGACGCGTTCATCGAAAAGGTTGAAAAGGGTGAAGTTGAGAGTGTTGTCATAAGCTCGGACGAGATCACGATAACACCAAAAGGACAGGAGAACATGTATGTTCCAATGAAATACTTTACCATACCTGTTAATGATGATTCGCTTCCCGACAGGCTTCTTAAGGCAGGAGTCAAGTTCGAACAGAAGGAATCGGATTCTTCAACGATGATCTTATCGTTCGTCCTGTCATATATATTGCCGATACTGATATTCTGGGTGATCATAAGCTTCTTTATGAGGCGTATGGGAGGAGGCGGCATCATGGGCGTCGGAAAGAGCAACGCCAAGATGTACGTCCAGAAAGAGACCGGAGTTACGTTCAAGGATGTTGCGGGACAGGATGAGGCAAAGGAATCACTTCAGGAGGTAGTTGATTTTCTCCATAATCCCGGCAAGTATGTCAAGATCGGAGCCAAGCTTCCGAAGGGAGCTTTACTTGTGGGGCCTCCCGGAACAGGTAAGACCCTTCTCGCAAGAGCGGTCGCCGGAGAAGCGCACGTACCGTTTTTTTCGCTTGCGGGATCCGATTTTGTGGAAATGTATGTCGGCGTCGGTGCATCAAGAGTAAGAGACCTGTTCAAGGATGCCCAGAAGAACGCGCCGTGTATCATATTCATAGATGAGATAGATGCGATCGGAAAATCAAGGGACAGCCGCTACGGCGGAGGAAACGATGAACGTGAGCAGACACTGAACCAGCTTCTGTCGGAGATGGACGGATTCGACAGTGCAAAGGGTATCATGATACTTGCCGCAACGAACAGACCGGAGATACTTGATAAAGCACTTCTTCGTCCCGGCAGATTTGACAGACGTATCATAGTCGACAAGCCCGATCTAAAAGGACGTAAGGAAACACTCAGGGTTCATTCCAAGGATGTGCTCCTTGACGATTCGGTTGATTTTGATGAGATAGCTCTGGCAACTGCGGGAGCCGTCGGTTCTGATCTTGCCAATATGGTCAACGAGGCAGCGATCAATGCTGTAAAGAGCGGAAGAGAAGCCGTCAATCAGAAGGATCTTCTTGAGGCGATAGAAGTCGTTATGATGGGTAAGGAAAAGAAAGACCGCATAATGACCAAGAAGGAGAGAAAGATAGTCGCATATCATGAAATAGGACATGCTCTTGCATCCGCTCTTCAGAAGAATACCGATCCGATACAGAAGATAACGATCGTCCCGAGAACAATGGGAGCACTCGGGTATGCATGGTATGTTCCCGAGGAGGAAAAACACCTTGAGTCAAGGGATGAGATATACGAACAGATAGTGACCGCTCTTGCCGGACGCGCTGCTGAAGAACTGATATTTGCTTCGATCACAAACGGAGCCAGCAATGATATAGAAAAGGCAACTTCTCTTGCCAGAGCCATGGTCACGAGATTCGGTATGTCGGAGAGGTTCGGGCTTATAAAGCTCGAGAGTATTGAAGACCGGTACCTCAGCGGGCGCATGGTGATGGAGTGTGCCGACGAGACGGCAGCCGGAGTTGATGAAGAAGTGATGAAGATCCTGTCGCAGGCATATGAAGAGGCCAAGAAGCTTCTTAATGAAAACAGGGATCTTCTTGATAAGATGGCCGAGTATCTTCTCGAGAAAGAGAGCATCACCGGTAAGCAGTTCATGGAGATGTTCAGGACCAAATATCCCGAAGAAGAGAAGGATGAAGAAACAGACGATGATAAGGACGTAAAAGAAGACCGGACAGACAGCGAAAAAGATGTACCGGATGCCGCCGACAAAAGAGGTGCGGTGATCGATACCACGGTATGAACTGTCCCGAATGAAGAAAAGAGTCGGTTTCATTTTTGAGGCCGACTCTTTTGTGCTATTATATAGTGTATGGAAAGATCGCAGAATAAGGATTATTCAAAAAGATCATATCGCTTTATGATAGTAGGTACTGTCATAATGATAACTGCCGCTGTGATAACAGGGGTACTGTTCCGCGTTATCACAAGGACCATGGAAAATGTCCAGCCGGAGGAAACGGTTGCATATGATAAGCATTATGCGTTCATAGCCGAGGATTCGGAGAGCGACATGTGGCAGGAAGTACTCAGGGCATCTTCTGACCAGGCGCGCGAATACGGAGCATATCTTGAGGATCTCGGGGGCGTTCTCGGAAGAGATTACAGGACTGAGGATCTTCTTCGCATCGCAGTCAATTCCAAAGTGGATGGGATCATATACTCGGGTACGAACAGTGAGAAGGCAGCGCATCTTATTGACAGAGCAGTAGACAGCGGCATAGGTGTCGTTGTTCTCCAGAACGACGTGGAAGCTTCAAAACGTCAGTGCTATGTCGGACTTAACTATTACGAACTCGGACAGATGTATGCGCTTCAGATCAAAAATCTTGCGGGATCTGATGATATGGGTGATATGTCGGTTGATATACTCATTGACCCGGATATGTCCGAAGGAGCTTCAAACCTCATCGTAATGGCTATTGAGGACTATCTGAAAGAAGGAGACAATGACCGTATCCCTGAGATAGTGGTAACAAGGATAGATGCCGAGGATATATTCAGTGCCGAGGAAAGTATCAGGAACATATTTCTTGAAAAGAATAACCTTCCGAACATAATGCTGTGCGTCAACAGTGTGTATACCCGATGCGCTTATCAGGCTGTCGTTGATTACAACCTGGTAGGTCAGATACAGATCGTCGGATATTTTGTAAACGATACGATACTCGATGCCATCGACAAACAGGTCATTTATTCGACCGTTTCCGTAGACACGGAGGAAATGGGCAGATCGTGCGTTCAGGCGCTGTACGAATATAACAATATGGGCTACACCAATTCATATCTTCCGGTAAAGATAGAAGTCGTCGATCATGATAAGGCGGCCCGGTTGATCCATGACAATACGGATGAGGCTAAAGAGCGATGACCGGAGCATTAAAGAAAAAATGGAATAATGCCTCGGTCATGACCAAGATGCTCATTGCATTTATCATCCCGCTGATCCTGATGCTCGTAGTCAATATATACATGTACATCAGTATCAATACGATGATGGCCAGAGTAGATGAGATATACGTTGTTAACGTCAGCCTTAATAATCTTGCGGATGATCTGACGCTTCTGCAGAATTCCATGAAGGAGTATCTGGAAAGTAAAGGAACGAGTGCTCTGTATGATTATTACAAAGCTGAGCAGGACTACAGGAATGAGCTGGATGGACTTAATCTGTCAAATTCCGGGACCGTAGTCTATGCTCTTTTTGAGAACATTACCAATCAATCCGAGAAATATCTTGCGACTGCCGGAGAGACGATAACCGCCAAGCGCGGAAGAAACATAGAAAAGTACAGATCATCATATGAAGAATCGGTGGAAATGTATACCGATCTTCAGACATGCATATACGCACTCAATAACAGTCAGTTCAAAAAGAACACATCCGATTACAGCGTATTGCTGACTTCGCTTCGGTATATGGAGATGATCACGATACTGATCCTGCTGTTCATAGGTATAGTGAATGTGATCGTCGTATTCCTGATGACCAAGAGCATGACCCTTCCGCTTACAACACTGTCACAGGCGGCCAATGAGGTTGCGGGCGGAAACTTTAACGTGGAGATAGCATATACCGAGGGCGGCGATGAGATAGGTGTCGTTTCCAAGGCATTTCGTCAGATGCTCGACAGTATCCAGAGATACATAGCCGAGATAAGAAACAGCGTGATGCGTGAGAGTATGCTCAAGGAGCACGAGCTTGTGATGGAAAACCGGATGAAGGAAGTACAGCTCAGGTCCCTTCAGGCACAGATCAATCCGCATTTTCTGTTCAATACGCTCAATGCGGGAGAACAGCTTGCAATGATGGAGGGTGCCGACAAGACAACCGAGTTCATTGAGAACATGGCTGATTTTTTCAGATATAATATCAAGAAGATAGATAATGATGCCACTATCGCGGAGGAGATAGCTCTTGTCGACAAATATGTATATATACTGAACGTAAGGTTCACGGGAGAGATCCATTATTCCAAAGATGTCGATGAGTCGGTTGTCGGAGTCAGGGTACCGAGCATGATCCTGCAGCCTATAGTGGAGAATGCGGTAAACTACGGTATCCGCGATATCGATTGGGAGGGACATATCGATCTTCGGGTCTATGAGGAAGATGGAAATGTCATGCTGTCCATAAGAGATAACGGCATAGGAATGAAACAGGATCAGATAGACAGGATACTGTCGGGTGAGGCGGCAGGAGAAGTATCGCCGGATCATTCGGCATCAAACGGTATCGGACTCGGAAACGTTATCGAAAGACTTCAGATTTTCACCGGAAGAAGTGATGTAATGGATATCATCAGTGAAGGCGAAGGATGCGGAACGGAGTTTGTGATAAAGGTACCGACAGATAATACATTCGATCCGGAAGATAAGAGGTAGAAGATTGTACAGGATATTACTCGCAGATGATGAAGGGATAGTGATCAATTCACTTACGATGATCATATCCAAAAATTTTGAAGGACAGTTTGAAATAGAGACTGCCAAATCAGGAAGGATGGCGATAGAGGTCGCAGACAGGTTTCGGCCGGATGTGATCTTTATGGATATACAAATGCCCGGAATCAACGGCATAGAAGCCATGAAGGAGATCAGGGCCATGCTCCCGTCAGTGATATTCGTTGTCCTGACCGCGTATGACAAATTTGATTATGCTAAGGAAGCTATCGGGCTCGGAGTCATTGACTACCTTAACAAGCCATATAATCAGAAATCCATAGTCGGTGTAATAGACAGGGTCATAGAACAGCTTGATATGAGGCGGGAAAAGAGGCGGCAGGATCTTCAGATCAAGGAAAGACTTGAGACTGTTGTTCCGATAATAGAGAACGGATTTGTATCAAGTCTGATCTTCCAGGAACCTTATGAAGATGAGATAGATAATTACAAAAGCCTTCTCGGACTCGATGTCGGATACGGATATATGGCAGCGGTCATGTTCGGAGACATGCAGCAGGGTAATCATCTGACAAATGCGGCAGGATCCGCCGTAAAAGCCCAGACCGTATATTATACGAAGGTCAGGGAGATGATAAAGGATACATTTCCGCAGGCGGTTGTCGGGAGCATCAGTTCAAACAAGATACCGGTATTTGTCCCGAGGAGCGATCTTACAATGGAGTACCAGGAGAGGTCGGAACTGATCGAAAAATGCCGTGTCTCTGCAAGAGAGATGCGTAATGCCACGGACATACAATACAGGATCGGTATCGGAGGCATTAAGAAGCTGAAGAACTGCTACGAGTCGTATGAGGAAGCGATGAAGGCACTCTACTCGACGAAAGGAAGCGTTGCTCATGTTGATGATCTGCCGATCGCGGTCTCTTATGAGGAAAGTTATCCTGCCGATCTTGAAAATGACCTGTTCGAAAAACTACGTGACGGTGAAGTTGATGCATGTCTTCTCTGCAGCGGGCAGTTCTTTGACTGGATGAGTGAAAAATACACTGACGATATAATGAGCATCAAGCTCAAGGCACTGGAATTTGTTCTGCGTGCGGAAAGCGACATGTACCGAAGCGGCGGACATCTGTACGAATTCGAGAGTCGGAAGAATTATCTTGCGGATATAAATGCACTTGCTTCCCTTGATGATATCAAGCAATGGTTCATGGATAAGATGAAGAACGCTGCGGCAAACATGACAACGGGAAGCAGGGACCGCACACATTATCTTGTCAGAAAAGCACAGGAATATATAGAAGAAAATGTCAGCCGGGACATTTCCCTTAATGAGATATCCGAAGAACTCAACATCAGCAGTTATTACTTCAGCAAGCTGTTCAAAGAGGAAACGGGAGAAGGGTTTATAGAATATCTGACAAAGAGAAGAGTAGAAAAGGCCAAGGATATGCTTAAGGATCCGTCCAAGAGCATCAAGGAAGTCGGAAGTGACTGCGGATACTCGGATCCGAATTATTTTTCAAGGATATTTAAGAAGTCTACGGGAATGACACCGACGGAATATAAGGAGAGAGCTGGAAGTGGATTATAAAAAGATTTCGATCACGATATGTATGATATTGATGACATTGATGCTGTCCGGATGTTCATCATCCGCTGCCGGCAATGTTGAAAGTCCCGTGCAGGAAAGTGACAAGATCCAGATAGGACTGTCCATCGATTCTCTTCTTATAGAGAGATGGTCAAGGGAAAGAGATCTGTTCGTTTCAAAAGCCCAGGAACTCGGAGCGGAAGTCAATGTCCAGAATGCCAACGGTATTGTTGAGGATCAGATAAAGCAGATCAGATATTTCATAGATAAGAAGATGGATGTCATAGTAGTGATCGCGATAGATGATACGGCATTGAAAGATGTTCTTGCGGATGCCAAAAAGGAGGGGATCAAGATCATTGCATATGACAGGCTTGTAAGAAATGCGAATGCGGATCTGTATCTGTCGGTCGATAATGAAAAAGTCGGTGAGCTGATGGCCGTTTACATCAAAAAGTGCATCGGAAACGAAGGTACGATCATACAGGTAAAGGGGTCTCCGACCGACTATAATGTCCAGATGGTACAGAAAGGATTTGAAAGAGTATTGTCTACAACGGATATCAGGATAGATTACGCTGAGTTCTCGGAAGGATGGGTTGCGGAAAACGGTTTTACCGTTACTGATGAATATCTGAAGACCGGAAAGGTCCCGGATGCGATAATGTGCGGAAATGACAACCTTGCCGCAAACGCGATAAGAGCGCTCATAGAGCACAGGCTGGGCGGAAAAGTCTGTGTTGTCGGACAGGATGCGGATCTTGAAGCGTGCCAGAGGATCGTTGAGGGTATGCAGTATATGACGGTATATAAACCCGTTGAGAAACTTGCGATAAGAGCAGCGGAGCGTGCGGTAGATATGGCAAACAATGTACCGCTCGGCCTCAAGGATACATTTGATGACGGAACATATGAGGTTCCGTATGAGAAACTTGAACCGATAGCAGTCACCAAAGAAAACATGGATGAGGTCATAACCGGGAAATATCACCAGAAGAACGAAATATACCTGAACGTTCAATAGCAAATTTTTGATATATCTGTAACAAAATTGTGCTAGAATTCCCGGCTGCAAAATGATCAAAATAAAATTTTGAAGAAAGTGGCAAGTCTTTCTAGATAGTGAGGTGATAATGTGTTAATCGGCGGGTGACATGGTGCCACCCGGAAGACTATTTAGGGAGGACAAAAAATGTCTAGAAAAGTATTATCAGTATTACTTGCAACAGCAATGACAGCTTCTCTTCTTGTTGGTTGTGGCGGAACAGCAGCAGCTCCTGCAGCTGATGCAGCACCTGCAGCAACAGAGGAAGCAGCACCTGCAGATGAAGCACCTGCAGCAGAGGAAGCAGCACCTGCAGCAGAAGCAGGCGGAACAAAAGTTGGTGTAGCAATGCCTACAAAGGATCTTCAGAGATGGAACCAGGATGGTTCTAACATGGAAGAGCAGCTCAAGGCAGCTGG
>JAFZQP010000052.1 GCA_017620345.1 Lachnospiraceae bacterium | reverse complement strand
TTTTGAATTCGGATACAGTACCGCGGCAACGATCAGATACAGTATACCGCCCAGCGCCCCCATAAGGTTGATTATGGCGTTGGCTTTTGACCGAAGAGGTTTGGGCGTAACATCCGGCATAAGTGCGACCGCCGGGGACCTGTATGTTCCCATCGATATCAGGATCAGGCCGAGCAGTACCACAAAGATCACAAGCTTATATGTTGCCGGCGCAGTATAATATCCGTTGTCGAGTATCGGAAGAATATTAAGTAATATGACGACCGCAAAAGTTCCCGCCAGTATGTACGGAGTACGTTTTCCCAGTCTTGTATCCGTCTTATCCGACAGCGTTCCGAACAGGGGCAGAAGGAATAATGCAAGAACATTGTCTGCCGCCATCACGGCACCCGATATCGTTTCGTTTATGCGAAATGTCTTGGTCAGGATCAGAGGTATGACGCTGTCATACATCTGCCAGAATGCACATATCGATAAGAAAGCAAGTCCTACCAGTACTGTTCTTTTATTGTTAAGTTTCATACGCCCCTCTCCTTTATCGACATAACCTATACTTCCTGGAACAGAAGACCGAATGTTCCCGGTCCGCAGTTAACTGCTATGGCAGGCGAAGCCTCCTGGAAATAAACCATATCAAAGTTTATCCGTTTTTCAACTTCTTTTTTGATAAAATCAAGTTCCTTTGATGTAAGTCCGACATAAGTCACAAACAGGATCCTTCTGTCGATCTTATGTATCTGTCTGAGTGTTGATACAATATATGTCTCCCAGGCTTTTTCTCTTGATTCGAACAATACCTTCGAAAGAGTAAGCTTCCCCTTTTTCATTGTAATGATGGGTCTTGCGGATAGAGATCCCAGGATCTTCGCGACACTTGTCGGAAGTTGCCCCGTACCGGCCAGAAAATCAGCACTGTCAACAATGAAGCTGGAATGAACCTTCTCCCTGAACACCGTCAGTTTCTCGACTATCTTGTCGGGACTTAAGCCGGCATTTGCAAGGCGGCATGCTTCAAGCACCACAAGTCCGGTCCCCGATGACAGATGCATCGTATCAAGTATCTGTACATCATCAAATGCCTTTGCAGCCTCAGTCGCGATCAGATGACCGCTCCTTCTGACCTTTTCGGAGACTGTAAGATGAATGAGATTTTTAGCACGACGAAGTTCATTTGCGAAGAATTCCTCATGCTCCTCGAGTCCCGGAGATTCCGAATTGAACCTTCCTCCGTTTTCTATCGCATAAGTCAGAAGACCTCTCTGATCTATCTCAAGTGTATCCTTAAACACACCTTCATCCGTATGGATCTTGTGATACAGTATATCGATATCAAATGTTTTGATCAGCTCAAGCGGAAGGTCTGCAACACTTTCGGTCGATATCGCCAGGTGTTTTCTCGTCCTCGAAGAATTCAGCCAGAATTCTTTTCCGCTGACGCGTCCGTCCCCATCTTCATGTGTTATGACAAGCGACTCCGGAAGGAGCCTGAAGATCTCTTTTTCCAGTTCAATACCGTCAATGGGCTTTGCGATATATCCGTCAAACCCTTCCTTCTCATAGTATGATCGGCTTTCGGTTCCTGCTTTGGCCGTACATGCGATGACTTTTGAATCCCTGCACAATCCGCCCGGCTGACTGCGCAGTCTGTGAAGCGTTTCCACACCGCTCATCTCCGGCATCAGGTCATCCATCAGTATCACATGATAATGATCATCAAGTGCTGCGGAAAGTGCTTCGGCCCCGCTGGATGCTTTTCTGACCTGGATCTTTGTATCACGCAGGAGTTTTTCCGAAACCATGAGATTGGATTCATTATCATCCACTATCAGAATTCTGGCCTCCGGCGCTTCAAAGCCCTTACTGTATTTCTTTCTGTGTTCGGACTTGCGCCTTGCCTTTATGTCGATAACGCCCACTGTATTATTGCCGATGCGCTTTTGTGGGATCTCGATCACAAATGTCGTGCCCTGACCCATTATACTGTTCACCGTGACGGTGCCGCCCATCTGATCGAGCAGGCGTTTTACTATTGACAGTCCGAGTCCTGTTCCTTCTATCTTTCGATTGTTCTTTTCATCGATCCTCTTAAAAGCCGTAAACAGATAAGGCATATTCTCCCTTTTGATCCCCATGCCCGTATCTGAAACGGAATATATCACGCTCACCGTATCGCTTTCCGATTCCCTGCACTCCACCTGAAGTGAAACGGAACCCTCCTGCGTATACTTAACTGCGTTTTCCAGCACATTTATCAGTATCTGCCGTATCCTCACATCATCTGCTTCAAGCTGTGCCGGAAGAGCCGGTGAAACCGCGGTCCGAAATTCCAGTCCCTTGTTTTCCGTCTGCTCCTGGAACATGTTCACTATCTCGGTCAGCATATCCATGCTTTGATACGTCTCAGGTATGATCTGCATCTGTCCCGATTCAAGCTTTGACAGATCGAGTATGTCGTTAACAAGCTGAAGAAGTATCCTTCCTGCTGATCTTACATTTTCCGCATCTTCCGCAACTTCATCGGAAATATCTTCACGAAGTATTATCTCGTTTAAACCTATTATCGTATTTACAGGTGTTCTTATCTCATGACTCATGTTGGAGAAAAAACGGTTCTGAGCCTGCATGAGGCTCTCAACATCCGCCTTCTGTTCCTCGAACTCCATCCTGTTCCTGATCTGTCTCTTTCTGCTCAGTATATAAGCCAGACCAACGATAAACTGAATGATAAAAAATGCCGCAAGATCTATCCGGTTCAGTCCGCTCGAAGCGGTTTTCGGAGAAGCAAACTTCATTATCAAAAAGAATCCCACGCTCGCCGCCACATCCAGTATCACATACATTCCGGGGGAGAGATAAAAACAGAGAGGTATGGCTATAACAACGATCATAAGAAGCCCCGGAGTGACCTGTCCGAGCAATCCTATATCGAAGTAGGTAAGCACAAGAGTCCAGATAAGCATCGCCGCAGCGGAACACGCACATGAAAACGAATACAAACCGTATTTATCATGTATTTTTTTGCCGGTCAAAAGTACGATCAGAAGATTGATCATCGACAATACGATCATCAGTCCGTACATTACACCGTATCTCATCGTATAACCGTGGTACACATCCGGACGGAACATAACAACAGCCAGGAATAAGTACTCAACAAACATCACAACGATCCAGAATATGGTCATGCTGCGCAGAGAGGCTTCACACAGCCTGATCACCAGCTCTTTGTCTTTATCTTCCGCTCCTTTGTTAAAGGCATTTTTCAGGAACATTTTCATATTTTTGTACCTCTGTTACAGAAAACTCAACTCTTCCTTTTTGCCGCAAAATGGATTATTTCCCCGTCATCATTGGGGTCTGTCTGATCTGTTACAACAGTTTTTTCCGGAACCGTACTGTTATCCGCAGAAAGTGCATTTGATATTCCGGCGGCCAGATCCAGGTATTCTTTTATAAACCCTGCATAATTTACCTCATCGGGAAGAGTCCCTGCTTCGGCTTCATTCTCCAATGCCCTGGCATGCTCGGAAACAGTCATTGCGCCGATCATTTTTGACGAGCTCTTTATACCATGTACTATTATCTCAAAGTTCTTCGCATTGCCGGAAGCTATAGCTTTATCCATCACATCCTTTTTCTTCTGTGCCTCGGACACAAATTGCAACAGAAGTTTGCGATATAATTCCATATCATCCCTGGTGTATTTCAGACCCTGCTTTACATCCACGTCAGGTATCGCAAGTTCACCGGGTGCAGCCGGAGCGCTTGCAGGTTCCGGCGTGATGTTTTCACCGGCCGTATCCTTTTCCTCTTCTGCATGATCAACATACTCTATGGCGTCTTCGGGAAGCACTTTTTTAAGGACACGCTCAAGTTCGACAAGGTTGACCGGCTTGCTGACGAATCCGTCAAAGCCTTCGGCAGCGAACATCTCCCTTGCCGTACTCATTGTATTTGCCGTAAGAGCTATGATAGGCATCGCATCCTCTTTAGAGCCGCGGGATGCCTTGATCTTTTTCATTGCTTCCACTCCGTCCATACCGGGCATCATGTGATCCATAAACACAATGTCATATTCATTGTCTTTGCACATCCTTATCGATTCAGGTCCGGACGAAGCGGTGCTTACTTCTATCCCGTAATAATTCAGAAGTCCTTCGGCGACGATAAGGTTGAGCGGTTCATCATCGACAACAAGTGCCCTGATGCCGGACATCACCATCCTTTTTTCGGATCCGTTCTCATCATCCGTATCGATATTCAGTACCGATACAACAGGGAAGCAGTAAAACGGTTTTTCCATGATGGTCGCTCTCGATGTATCCGGCAGTTTAAAACTGCTGTCAGCAACGACAATGACCCTGACCTTTTTTGCTATTTCCTCCATAAGCGGGATATCTGCTTCATATTCATTCCTGCCCACGAACAGGTGCGTGAGCTTTTCCGTATGTGCAAGTTCCTTAAGCCTCTCGACACTGTCTATTTTGAGCATCTGAACGCCAAGGCCCCTGACAATGTTCATGACCATGCTGTTATAGTACTGACGGACATTGGAAGCGCCGAAGCTGTTGAGCTGCAAAAATGATCCGAGGCAGAGTCTCTTTCTGTTGCGCAGCGACATACAGCCGCTTTCGTCAACAACCTGCTGAGGAAGACTTACCCTTACCGTAGTTCCTTTGCCGGGAGTGCTCTCGATCGTAATGAATCCTCCAAGCGACGAAACAAAACCGTAAACGACCGACATACCCAGTCCCAGTCCGCTTGAAGATCTTGCCCTTCCCGAATTTCCCTGATAGAAACCGTCATAGATATGGTCTTTCTGGTTCTTGTCCATTCCGGTACCCGTATCAGTCACTTCAATGCACAGATTGATGCCGTATTCCTGCTTTGTTGATGTGACCCTCACATATATACCACCCTGGGACGTATACTTTATACCGTTAGTTATAAGATGCCAGAGTATCTTTTTTATCTTGTCATGATCGGAATACAGGACCGAAGGAATTGAAGGCGACACATCTATGATGAGTTCAATATCCTGCGGAAGATAATCCCTGAGCTCAGCCACAAGGTCATGGAACAATGATGATATCATGTAATTCTCGCAGTTATTTGCGATCTTTTTCCGGTCAATCTCGGAGTAATCAAGTATCTCGCCTATCTGGTCACATACCCTTTTGCCCGACTCCTTTATATTCTTTATATCCTCAAGTATTTCCGGATCTTTTTCACGCTTGATACATATGTCCGAAAATCCCATGATCGCATTTACGGGCGTTCGGATCTCATGCGAAACATTTGCAAGAAAATCATTGAACCTTGCCGTTGCGGATTTGAGTTCATCTATTTCTTCACGTGATTCCTGAACCGTATCAGCACATTTGCTTATGATAGCTCTTCCCAGCCAGCCGATCATTGTGATCATTCCGACATGGAGCATTGACCTGGTAACGGTAAGCACGTCAAAATCCGCTCCTCTTCCTATGAGGACCAGCATGTCATAAAAGAAAGTCAGATAAAACGAGAACTGGCATAAAGTCACAAAAGATTTGAGCCCCGTCATGATATAGAGGACGATGACAGCGCTCATTACAAGTGCCATGTCAAAGGTACTGGTCATATGTATCCCATAAAAAAAATAGGTGGCCATCATAAGTATGGAATATATCCACAATCTGTGATACCGGCTGAGCACCTGACCGAAATGAAGTCCCCAGCATCCTATAAGGGCGGCAAAAACAAGAACAAGCGCCCATCTCTCCCAGCCAAGGAGCAATGCTTCCGTGATCAGGACCACGGCAAATATGGAATACGTCTCCAATATCATCAGATGGGATGATTTGAACAACTCATTTTTCTCAAGTATATCGTTCATTGTACGCTCCTCTTCTCTCGAAGCCCGTATACAACGTCTTCCGAGATCATCTCAAGCATTATATCCGCAAATTTTGGATCAAACTGTTTGCCTCTTCCCTTCTTTATCTCATCCGCCACAACGTTCTGAGGCAGTACATCCCTGTAACTTCTGTAGCTCGTCATTGCATCATACGCATCAGCGACCGCTATGATCCTGGCTTCTTCGCATATATCATCCTCGGAAAGACCGTCCGGGTATCCGGTTCCGTCATATCTTTCATGATGCCAGTGTGCTCCTGCCTGAAGCCTTGGCATTTCCTTGATCTTGGCAAGTATGTTGTACCCTATGACAGGATGTTCTTTTATCAGTTCAAATTCCTCATCCGAAAGTTTTGCCGTCTTATTGATAACCTCATCGGGCACTCCGATCTTTCCGACATCGTGGAGCAGTCCCATCATATATATCTCATCCTGCGCTTTCCTTGAGTAACCGTACCTTCTTGCGATCTCCCTGGAATACTGTGCCACACGTGTCGAATGACCGTTTGTATATGTATCTTTGGCATCGATAGCCTCCGCAAGCGTTTGTACGACATGCAGCGACATTGCTTCGTTTTCTTTTGATTTTTTCCTCACCTCTGCGGAAAGATCTTTCTGAAGTCTGACAAGTTCTACGGTGTTTTTCACACGAAGCACAAGAACATCCGGATCGAACGGTTTTTTAATGAAATCCATTGCGCCAAGTTTCAGACCTCTTGACTCTATCTTGAAGGAATCGCTCCCTGTCAGGAAAATGACAGGGATATCATCGTAACCGCCTTCCATCTCCCTGAGTTTTTCAAGCGTTTCGAATCCGTCCATCTCAGGCATGTACACATCAAGCAGGATGATATCCGGCCGGTTTGTTTTGACGTATTCGAGAAGTTTTTCACCCGAAGTGATCCCCGTTACATCCATGCCGTTTTCGCTGAGTATCTCTCCGGCTGATATGAGATTGGTCTTAACATCATCCACGACTACAACCTGTGTTATATGCTCGGAAGTATCTTCATCTTCCTCGCTGTCCGCTGTCGATCCGTCGGCTGCATCTTTTGTTTCTATGGCATTATCGATAGTCCGGAGGATCCTCTCGTTCATCTTCTCGGAATACATTCTTTGCTCTTCCGATGTTTCCAGCAGGTTTTTGACGGTCTGCATCATGGTTGCCGCCAGCAGAAAGATCAGTCCGAAACCTATATATCCTCCAAGCTTCGCCAGCGGAGCCATATAAAAATGGATCATCTCTGCAAATGCGCACATCAGGAATCCTATCATTCCGATCACTGTTGTCCGGTATTCACGGATCCTGTTATGACGTATATCCATGATCACCGTGACAAGTATCCACAGTATGATAAGAGCCGACCAAATATGAGAATACTTAAGCGTATAGAAATAATCCCTGATATTGAGAAAGTTTAATACAGAGTTGACAGCCAGCTGCAGAAGCAGCAGAGTTATCAGAACATTATATGGCCTGCGATAGCGGTGATCCTGGATCTCATCAAAATACAGCGCACCGAATCCGGCTGCCGTTTCTATGAACAGATATGAAAAAATATTAGCGTACAGACTTGATCCGAATATAAGCTGACGGAGCTGGTTTTCTCCTAACATCCACATTCCGATCTCTACAGTCAGTACCCCAAGATACAGGACCGATCTGTTGACACCGGCCATTTTGATGAAGACCAGAAATGAAAGTATCGCGACCAGCCCCGCGATGATCATGAGTACCCCCATAGCCACGGCGGGGATATTCTGTTTGATATACGGAAACCAGACATTGTTGCCGTATGCATACGTTACTTTGTTTACACTGCCTTTGCCGCTCGGCGTTACGAACATCTCTATCCTGGCACCTGCATCCTCATCACGAAGATTGAGCACAACCGACGTGCTCATAGGCACTCTTTTTGTATAGAAATTTCTTTTGCCGTAATCCGCCCGGAGTTTTCCGTTGATCGCGATCTTTATGTCAGACAGGGCAACTCTTGCCAAAAGCCTCATGCCGGGTCTTACATCATCGGGCAGTGTATTTACATACGTTATCGTCCGCCCGCTTTCCACTTTCCCTTTGAACGGGAGCGTGACGTTTTCGGTCACGTTCCCGTCAGCATCGATCACCGTCCATCCTTCAGACAGATCATTGGACTCAAAAGAGCCCATGTATGCCTCCCCGAGCAGCGGCTCGGAAAAGATCGCGCGAACGAACAGCACGACAGCCCACAGTAAAAACCCAAACAGTATGATCTTCAGGATATTGTTGAAATGATGCATATGAAACAGTTTTTCCTATTAACGGATCCGGTCAGCGTAAATTAGTCACATTATAACATATTTTAATCTCAAAAGTCCTTTCATCATTTTCCGTATAACTCATTGATATACTCAGTCAGTTTTTCCCTGTCATAAAACTGGGCAGGAGAAGGTATCACAAAATCAGGTTCGATACCACGGTCTATGTCATAAAACGAGCCGTTCCTTGTATATGACATAAGACTCGGACCGGAAAGATTAAAGCATGCGCCGTCAGCAGTAGTCAGGTGATAAACCTTGCACGATCCCCCTCCGGATTTCTGCCCGAGCATCAGAACCTGCTGGGAATTCTTAAATACACTCGGAACAAGATTTCCGCTGGAAAAACTCGACAGAGATGTCAGACATACAAGATTGTACTTTCCAAGAAACGTATCATTGTCGTCAAATTTTCTGTCAAGATTTAAATCGGCCCTGAAATTCTGGGTTACGAGCGCCCCTGACATCGTATCCCTGACACTTATCGACCCGTCTCCCAGGAATGCAGCTATAACATACGCAGCTGCCTGAATAGCCCCTCCATAGTTACAGGAAAGATCAAGGACCACGTTTTCCACCGGGCTGTCTTTACGCGTTATCTGTGAGAATGAATAGATCATAAGCTCGATCGTGTCGTCCAGATCCTCCTTGGGATCCGCTTCATAATAATCCTTGGACGGGATGGAGGAAAAAGAATCAAAAGTGATATATGCGGTATTTCCGACCTCTTCATACGGCGGAACGTTATCTCCGTAAACTGCTGCTCTGGCTGATTTTTGACGATCATCCGATGCAAGAGATGCCGCAAGAGATGCACCCTCCCTTTGATCAAGACGTCCCTTCATATGATATGATTTTCTGGTAAATGAACTGTGGATATCATCAAGATGAATGCTGATAAGATCGTACAGCGCCTGGTTATACTCAGCCGGATCCTGACTCAGCAATCTGTCCTTCAGTCCGGTCTGATAAAAGAGGGTATCAAACTTTGTTATATCATGCTGTTCCTTAAGACCATACAGGTAATCGAGAGCGAGACACAGTTCATTGTAATTAAACTCGGCAAGCGCTTCGCTTCGCCAAGTGGGATAATCCGTATTCTTCAGCACTTCGTTATAATCATCAAATGATCCCATACCGCCCACATAGACTGCCGATCCGTCATAGAGCAAATTCGCTTCATACTGCGACAGAATAAAATCACTCACAAACTGCAGCGGAATATAATACCCATCATTCTGATGAATAAGGTCGATCCCATAATCACCTGTATTGACACACACTTTATCCCCATATCTCTCATAAGAAGTGTCGCTTATCTCAAACAGATCCGGCTCTCCGTTCCTGTTGTATCCCGTGCGTTCCACACTGTCGATCAGAGTTGCTTTTTCAGTCTTACTGATAAAGCCGTCATAATCATAAAATTCGATCACATCATCATCACAACGTATGGCCATGGGATATCCCGATTCTCTTGTCAGCGTGGCTGTATCCCCGTCTTTTTCGATCGACAACTCATAGTCTGTAAGTTCAAAATAGCCCATCATTTTTTCCATTATGTATTTTATGCTTTCTGCAGATACATACGGCACATCATCGTTTCCGTCTATAAAAGCGAACTCCACATCATAACGTTCATCAAAATTGCCGAAATACATCGGAAGCGTCTTTTCTTCGATCTCATACACGCGTTCATTACGTTCATTATCCGAAGCATCCTGTTGCTGTCTGTCCTCGACATTTACATTTACATTTGCACATCCTGTAATAAACAACAGGGTAACTGCGAGCAGTAATGATGTGATCTTGTATCCGGTCTTCATATATAGCTCCTTTCGCGCTTGGCACAACATTTATTTACAACTTTTCATATCACGAGTATCATACGAAATATTACCCGCAAAATCAAGCAAAGCAGCTCCTTTGACCGCACCGTTTGAATTATCTTTTTCTTTTTATTATAATCAATGCTGCAGGGTGAGACAGCAGCGGTAGAATAACATGAAAACGACTTATAAAAACGATCTTATGGATCCTTCGGGATTCGTCCTGTTATCGGATCTCGTGCCCGATATCATTCAGGAGATACGCTACTATACGACATATAACTTTATCGGCGACAGGATCGACGGTTATGAAGAGCCATGTGCTCTTTTGACCAAAGAAGCAGCCCGTGCTCTCAAATCCGTGAGCAATGAGATGTTTGTCAGAGGTTACCGTCTTAAGATATTTGATGCCTACAGACCGGCATGTGCCGTTAAGCATTTTGTTCTTTGGGGAATAGAGGATCAGGATATACGCATGAAACCGTATTTCTATCCTAAACTTGAGAAACAGGAACTGTTTGCAAAAGGATACATTGCAAAAATGTCAGGTCACAGCCGGGGAAGCACGGTCGATCTGACGCTTCTTGATATGAATACGGGAAAAGAACTGGACATGGGAAGTACGTTTGATCTGTTCGATGAAATATCCCATCCGGACTGCAGGGAT